>JBJDYK010000150.1:0-5992 GCA_051867275.1 Faecousia sp. | reverse complement strand
AAGTTCTTGGGCACGCAGCCGCCGACGGTCTCATCGGCGAAGATCATATCCTCGGACTCCTGCTGGGGCTCGAAGCGGATGTAGACATCGCCGAACTGGCCATGGCCACCGGACTGCTTCTTGTGACGGCCGTGGACCTCCACCTTTTTCTTGATGGTCTCACGGTAGGCGATCTTGGCGGGACGGAACTCGGCTTCCACATTGTACTTGGACTTCAGCTTGGAGCAGATCACATCCAGATGGATGTCGCCCACGCCGGAGATGACCATTTCCTTGGTTTCGGTGTTGGTGCCGAAGGTGAAGGAGCAGTCCTCCTCGTTCAGCTTGGTCAGGCCGTTGGCGACCTTATCTTCCTGACCCTTGGCCTTGGCGTAGACAGCCATGTTGTAGCAGGGGTTGGCATAGGTAACGGGGGCCAGGGCCTCAAACTTACCGGCGGTAGCCAATGTGTCACTGGTGCGGACGGAGGCCAGCTTGCTGACCACACCGATGTCGCCGCAGGCGATCTTCTGGGTTTCGTTGTACTTCTTGCCCTTGGGCAGGAACAGGCGGCCCAGCTTTTCGTTGCTGCCGGTGCGCAGATTGCTCAGGGTCAGGTCAGAGGACACATCGCCGGAGACAACCTTGAAGAAGGAGTTCTTACCGTACTGGTCGGTAAGGGTCTTGAACATAAACAGGGCAGGGGCACCGTTGGGGTCCAGCTTCACTTCGCCGCCCTCGGCAGTGGGCATGGGCTTGCCCTCCAGGGGGGTGGGGGCGAATTCCACCAGATTGTCCAGCACGTTCAGGGTGCCCAGACCATTCATGGCGCAGCCGCAGAAAACGGGGAACAGGGAACGGGTGGCAATGGCGGTACGGATGCCGTCATGAAGCTCTTCGGGGGTGAAGGGCTCCTCCATCAGGAACTTCTCCAGCAGCTCCTCGCTGGTCTCGGCCACGGCCTCGCAGATGGCGTGGCGGTACAGCTCCAGATGCTCCTTGGCGGTGCCGTCCATGTTCATGGGGCTGCCGTCTACCTTGGAAGCGGTTTCCCGGATCACGTCCACCAGACCCTGAACCTTATCACCGGCCATCACGGGGAAGGTGAAGGGAACCACGCCCTGGCCATATGTATCCTGGAGGGCGTCTACCACCTTAAAGAAGTCGGCGTGGTCCTCGTCCAGCTTGGAGACATAGAACATGGCAGGCAGTTTGGCGTCATCCAGATAGTCCCAGGACTTCTCGGTGCCGACGGCGATGCCGCCCTTGGCGGTCAGGCAGATGAGACCGGAGTCCACAACCCGCAGAGACTGGGCAATTTCACCGGCGAAGGCGAAGTAGCCGGGGTTGTCCAGAACATTGATCTTGCATTTATTGTACTCCACCGGCAGAACGGAGGTGGAGATGGAATAGCCGCGCTTGATCTCCTCGGAGTCGAAGTCGCTGACAGTATTGCCGTCAGCACGCTTGCCCAGACGATCGGTGCCCTTGGTCAGAAACAGCATGCTCTCAGCCAGAGCGGATTTGCCGTCACCGCCGTGACCCAGCAGACAGATATTACGGATGTCCTTTGCAGTATACATAGATAATGATTCTCCTTCCACGGGGCAGCGCCCCGTTAACATGCGCGCAGTGGGATTAGCACCACATCGAATCTCATTATACACGAAAGAGAATAGAATTTCAATGCTTTTTTTAACAATTTTGCCAAATGATACGAAAAAACCGCAGAGAGCCATAGGGCAAAATGCCGGGGAACAATTTCTACAAAAACCAAAGTAGAGATTTGTGCGCTTTTACCGCTTCTTTCCGGAGAAAACGCGGAAATCAAAGCGCCCTCCTTCCGGAAGGGAAAGAGGGCGCGGGTTTCTAAAATGTTGAGACAGATAATCTGCCGCCGTTCATTATAAGCCTCGTGTGATACATGGGGAGTAGGTCCGGGTTCGATTTGTGGCAGATATGGACAATTGTGGCGTTTTCCCGCAGCAGCATTTTTTCGATGGCCTCGGAGTTTTCCGCGTCCAGTGCTGAGGTGACCTCATCGAGCAAATAGACTTGAGGTTTTCCCACCATGGCGCGGGCCAGCGCGACCCGCTGGCGCTCACCGCCGGACATCTGTTCCAGCCGTTCCGGTGTGATTTCCTGACCTTTGTACCGCTGCACCAGGTATTCCAGATTCAGTTTCTTAAGCACTTCCTGATAGGCGGCTTCCGGAATAGACCGGCCCAGCAGAATATTCTCCTCCAGTGTGGCGTGAAACAGGTAAGGCTCCTGAAACACAGGACAAACCTTATGATAGTACGAATCTTTCCGTACGCGCCGCAGGTCCTTGCCGTTGCAGGAAATTTTTCCGGTATACTCCAAGTCGCCGATTTGGGAGATCAGCCGCATAAGCGTGGACTTGCCGCTGCCGCTTTCACCGGCGATCAGATAATTCCGCCCGGCCTCCAACGTAACCGAAACATCCTTCAGAATTTGCTGCCCATCGGCTTCATAGGAGAGCCCCTGGACGGCAATGGTATGAATGTCTCCTTCTATGGCGTCAGCACCGTCTGTGGGGGACTTGGGATTTGTGTTTTTTTCGTACTGCTCCAGGAGGGGCATAACCTCGTTTCGCCCGTGGATGAGATATGCCAGGACCTCTATTGGCGCGGAGATTATTTCCGCCAACTGAACCACGGCCAGCAGACCTCCGATTTCCATCTGCCCTTTGGTAATCAGAAACACGCCAAGAACCAGGACAATCACCGTCTTGGCTACCTGCAAAAAGCTGGTCAGGCTTTGAACGGTTAACTGGCACCGAATCAGCAGCTTTTCCTTGTTTACGACGTTCTGGTTGAAGCGTTCCTGAATCTCGCCGGCGCGGCCATGATAGCCATAAGACCGGACCACTTTCAGACCGTCCAGAAAGGAGTTCAGGCTTGTGTTGTATGCGCCAAGGGCACCGGAATAGGCAGTTCGTGCTTCGCCGCCCCTTTTTCCGACGGTCTTTGGAGCCAGAACGATGAGCCCACTGATTACCAGAATTGTCAGCGCCAGGGCCCAGTGAATGCAGAACATGGAAGCGGAGGAAAAGACCAGAATGCAGACGCATTTGATGATGTCAATTGTGCCCGTAAAATACTGCTCGACCAACGTGGGAATGTCATTGTTCACGAAGGACACGAAATTGGCAAGCTGCTCCCTCCCTGCGGAATCATTCTTCGAAAAGGACTCGAAAGCGTTTTTGCGCATCACCCGCTTCTGCCGAATCTGGAAGTGGTAGCCCATGCGCGCATCGAGAAGAGAGAAGGAAATCTGGGCCAGGCCCACAAGCAGAAAAACCGGCAGGAGACGGAAGCCTCTGGAAACATCCGCAACAAAGGCAGAAAGCATTTCACCGGAAACCGTGGGCAGTACAACGCTGATACCGGAAAAAAACGATGCCAACAAGAAGAGTAAACGCGAAATAACCGCGATTTTCCGAAAGATTACGAGATAATTTTTTCATATAGTACACCCCTGAAATAGTTTGGTTTGATTTCAAAATACTTCGGGGCGCGGCTGTAAAGGACCCGATATTTACCATGGTACATGATGGTTCACCTCATAAACTGGAATTTGATATATTATCATTATACCATCGTGATGCTGTATTGTAAAGATTTCCGCAGAAGGCCCACAGACACAGTCTTGCAAAATTGCGGTCCGTCCTATATAATGATAGAACCTAAAACTTTTTGGAGGTGCTGATGATGCATTTATTTTTGACCGATGCGGCGTCCGTTGACGTGGCCGGACTGAAGAACTTTTTCCAGTCTCTGACCCTGGAGAAGATTCTGCCTACGCTTGCTGTTTTTGTGGCGGGCGTTGTGATTGTGAAGCTGATGCTGCGGCTGTTTGAAAAGCTGCTGTCCCGCAGCAAGCTGGAGCGGGCGGCCTATGGTATGATCCGGGCCACCATGAAGGTGCTGCTCTACTTTATTCTCATCCTTGTGGTAGCGTCCCAGTTGGGCATCGACGTGTCCAGCCTCATTGCCGTTCTGAGTGTGATTTCCCTGGCAATCACGCTGGCCGTTCAGGGCGCTCTGACCAATGTGGTGGGCGGCGTCTCTCTGCTGGCCACCCATCCGTTCAAGGCTGGGGATTATGTGGATATCGGAGCCGAGTCCGGCACGGTCCAGGAGGTGGGCCTTGCCTATACCACCTTGCTGACCGTTGACAACAAGACCGTCCATATCCCCAACGGTGTGGCTTCCTCTGCCAGAATCGTGAACTACTCCACCGCGGCCACACGCCGGGTGGACCTGAAGGTTTCCGCCTCCTATGACTGCGCAACCGAGGATGTGAAGGCCGCGCTGCTCCAGGCCGCCAATGTCCCCACCGCCCTGTTCACCCCGGCCCCCTTCGCGGCTGTGGATTCCTACGGCGACAGTGCCATTACATATGTCCTGCGGACCTGGACCAACACCGAGGACTACTGGACCACCTATTTTGCCATCAACGAAAACATTCGCGCCGAATTCGACAAGGCGGGCATTGTCATGACCTACCCCCACCTGAATGTCCATCTGGACAAGGAAATTTCCGAAACCGGCAGCAACCAATAACGCTTCCATTCCGTCTGGATTGTTGAAGGGACAGGAGGAACACAATTGGACGACAACCTGATCATCGACCTGTACTGGCAGCGGGATCAACGGGCTATTTCCGAGACGGGGGCCAAATATGGCGCCTATTGTCATTCCATCGCCTATGGCGTTTTGCAGGACAGCCAGGACGCGGAGGAATGCGTCAACGATACCTGGCTGCGGGCCTGGGATTCCATGCCGCCTCAGCGCCCCGGCAAGCTGTCGGCGTTTCTGGGACGGATTACCCGGAATCTGGCGCTGGACCGGTACGATTACAACCACGCCGCCAAACGCTCCGGCCCCTTCGACCAGCTGCTTTCGGAGCTCAGCGACTGTATTCCCAGCCAGCGGGATGACTATGCCCAGCTGGAGCTGACCCAGCTTCTGAACCAGTTCCTGCGGGGGCTGCCGGAAGACCGGCGGAATCTGTTCCTCCGGCGTTACTGGTACTGCGAATCCCTGCAGGAGCTGGCCAAACGCTACCGCATGAGCGAAAGCGCTGTAAAATCCAGCCTGTTTCGTACCCGAAACAAATTGAAAGCCTATTTGGAAAAGGAGGGCGTAGGAATTGAATGAACGGGATTTTTTCCGCGCCATAGGAAATGTGGATGATGATTTAATCGAGGCCGCGGGCAGGCCCATCCGCCACCGACCGGTGCGGGCCTGGCTGTCTGTGGCCGTGGCTGCCTGCCTCTGCGTGGCCGTGCTGTTTCTGGCAATCCGGGTGCTGCCGGGAACCGGCACTTCGACGGATCACGCCGACACTGCCGTTCCCAGAAGCGGCGATTCCTTAAGCGGAAACGGTCAGGCACCTCAGGAGCTTGTCTCAGACGCAACCCCCGGTTCCATGGACACGGAAGCCAACTCACGGTTGCCGGGGCTGGCTTCCACAAGCGGAGCCATGGGACCGGAGTCCACGGCTGTGTCCCCCAATGGCATGACCTATGGCAGCTACCCCCAGGATTTCCGCTTTGTCCTGACCTGGGACGGCTGCACCTACGACAGTGCCAGTGATCTTCTGACCACGGATGGCCAGTCCTACGCGCTGCTTCTGACACAGGAGCAGCGGGAGCGGGCCTGGAACCTGCTGTCGGGCCTGGAGCCGGACGCGGACGCTGTGGAGGGCGACATTATCCTGGAGGTCACCTATGACGGCCAGACCTGCCGTACCGCCGTCGGAGAGGACGACTTCGGCGCCACCCTGTCCATCTGCACAGAGCTGATCCGGATTCTGGAAAGCGCTCCCGGCTGGCGCGCCGCCTCATAAAAAATGGTTAATCTTCAAAGTAAACGCGATCTTGTCAGAGTAAACGCAATCAGTTGCGTTTACTCTGACAAAACTGTGTATTATTGACTCAAACTTCGCACCCCATTTTCTGGGCAAAAGTCTCCTTTAACCCTGA
>JBJDYK010000149.1:0-6018 GCA_051867275.1 Faecousia sp. | reverse complement strand
GTTTTTGCATACTGCCGGGAGGGTCATGACCCTCCCCTACGGGTGCGGCGCGGTAGGGGCCGGAAAATTTTCAGATGGGGCTTGTAATTTCCGGAGGAATCATATATAATGAAAGTCACAATTTAAAGCAATCGAAGTAAAGAGCTGCTGAATCGTCAGATAAATGCAGCATATACCAAATTCAGCATATAACCGACAGATTTCTCTGCCGTTTTATATGGGGAGCCTCGCCCAAACGGGGCAAATACTTTTTTGAGGAGAGATGAGCATGAAGAAGCACTTGTCCGCACGCCTGTTATCCTGGCTGCTGGTGTTTGCCATGCTGGCCGGATTCGCCGTTCCCGTGAACGCCGCCGGTCAGAATGCCAAGGTCACCTTCACGCAGGTGGACAACAGCGCGGTTTCGGCCAGTCTTTTGAACAAGGCTGACGAAAACGCGGCGGATACCCAGACCTACGCCGATACCGACGTAGTCCGTGTATCCATCATTTTGAAGGAGCAGCCCACCATCGGGGCCGGCTTCAGCGTACAGGGCATCGCCCAAAACGCGGAGGCCATGCGCTACCGGGAGAAGCTGCAGGACCGGCAGGCTGCCGTAACGGCTTCCATCGAGAGGGCCGTTGGCGGTAAGCTGGACGTGGTCTGGAACCTGACATTGGCTGCCAATATCATTTCCGCCAATGTGGAGTACGGCCAGATCGAAGCCATCGAGAAGGTCCCCGGCGTTGCCCAGGTCCTGATCGAGACCCGGTACGAGCCCGATGTGGTGGGCCGGGAGGAGACCAATGACCCCAATATGGCCACCTCCGGCAAGCAGATCGGCTCCGCCGCCGCCTGGGCTGAGGGCTACACCGGCGCCGGTTCCCGTATCGCCGTGATCGATACCGGTATCGACACCAGCCACCAGTCCTTCAACGCGGAGGCGTTCCAGTATTCCCTGGCCTACTGGGCAGGTGAAAGCGGCCTGTCCGTGGAGGAATACCTGGAGAGCCTGAATCTGCTGGACGCGGAGGAGGTTGCCTCCGTGGCCGATGAGCTGAACGCGGCCATCGACCCCACCGCGACCTATGTCAGCTCCAAGATTCCCTATGCCTACAACTACATCGATGAGGACTATGACGTCATCCACGTCAACGACACCAAGGGTGAGCATGGCTCCCACGTGGAAGGCATCGCCGCCGCCAACGCCTTCCTGCTGAAGGAAGACGGCACCTTCGTCCGGGCTCTGGACGAGGTGGGTGTCCAGGGCGTGGCCCCCGACGCGCAGATCCTCACCATGAAGGTCTTCGGTAAAAACGGCGGCGCTTACGACTCCGACTACATGGCCGCCATCGAGGACGCCATCGTCCTGGGCGCCGATTCCATCAACCTGTCTCTGGGCTCCGGCAACCCCGGTATGTCCAGAAACTCCAACGCCACCTACCAGGCCATCCTGGACAGCCTGACCGAGGCCGGCGCCGTGGTCTGCATGTCCGCCGGTAACTCCGGTTCCTGGGTGGAGAACGCCAAGAACCTGGGCTACCTGTATGCCGATGATGTGAGCATGCAGACCGACGGCTCTCCCGGCTCCTTCACCAACTCCCTGGCCGTGGCCTCCGTCAACAACGACGGCGCCACCGGCGCTTACTTCACCGTTGGCGACAACATGGTTGTTTACAACGAAACCGACTATACCAATGAGCCTCTGGCTACCCTGGCCGGTGAGCACGAGTATGTGTTCATTGACGGTATGGGCACCGAGGAGGACTGGGCCGCCGTGGGCGACGCTCTGGCCGGTAAGGTCGCCTTCTGCTCCCGCGGCGCCATCTCCTTCTATCAGAAGGCTGAGTTCGCCGCGGCTGCCGGCGCCGTTGCCACCATTATTTACAACAACCAGTCCGGCGTCATCAACATGGATCTGTCGAGCTATACCAAGACGGCTCCCGCAGTTTCCATCACCCAGGCCGCAGGCGCTGCCGTGAAGGCCGCCTCCACCGCTGTGACCGATGACGAGGGCAACGTGCTGTACTACACCGGCACCGTGACCGTGGCCGACGGTGTGGGCAGTGCCCAGTATAACAGCGATTACTACACCATGAGCGATTTCAGCTCCTGGGGCGTTCCCGGCTCCCTGGAACTGAAGCCCGAGATCACCGCCCCCGGCGGCAGCATCTACTCCGTCAACGGCATCCATAAGGATTCCGCCAACGGCCCCATCCTGGGCGGTTCCGACGCCTATGAGGTCATGTCCGGTACCTCCATGGCTTCTCCCCAGGTTGCCGGTATGGCCGCGGTTGCGGCGCAGTACATCCGGGAGAACGGCCTGGAGGAAAAGACCGGCCTCACCGCTCGTCAGTTGGCCCAGAGCCTGCTGATGTCCACCGCCGAGCCCATTGTGGACGGCAACTCCGGCTGCTACTATCCCGTGCTGCAGCAGGGCGCCGGCCTTGCCAACATCGGCAGCGTGACCACCGCTGACAGCTACATCCTCATGGGTGAGGATGCCACCAAGTCCTATGCCGACGGCAAGGTGAAGGTGGAGCTGGGCGATGATCCCAACCTGGAAGGCAAGTACACCTTCTCATTCTCCCTGAACAACCTGACGGACAAGGAAGAGGCCTTTGACCTTTCCGCCGACTTCTTCACCCAGGATCTGTTCCTGTACTATGCCAACGGCAACCAGAGCATGAGCGAGCTGGCATTCTACATGGATACCCTTTGCGTCTCCCTGCCCGTGAACGTCACCTGGACCGTGGACGGCAAGACCATTGAGCCTTCCGGCAACGTGGCCGGCCTGGACTTCAACGGCGACGGCTATGTGAACACCGCCGACGGCCAGACTCTGCTGGACTACGCCGTGGGCGTGTCCACGGAAATCAAGAACGCTGGCAAGGCCGACCTGGACGGCGACGGCGATGTGGATACCTACGACGCCTATCTGTTCTTCAAGGAGCTGGGCACCGGCGTTGCCGTGGTTCCCGCAGGCGGCTCTGCCAACGTGACCGTCACCGTGGAGCTGACCGGCGCCTGGGACGAGTACCTGGATGTTGCCGAGAACGGCATCTACGTGGAAGGCTACATCTTTGCCGAAAGCCAGACCGACGACGAGGGCGTGAAGGGCACCTGCCATTCCATCCCCGTGCTGGGCTTCTACGGCAACTGGTCCGATCCCTCCATGTATGAGGTTGGTACTTACCAGGAATACGCCACCGGCGAGGAGTACAGAATCCCCTACCTGGGCAAAGCCACCAACACTTACCTGATTACCTACGCCAATGACCCCAACAGCACCTATCCCTTCGGCGGCAACCCCCTGATTCCCGATGAAACCTATATGCCGGAACGGAACGCCATCAACAGTGAAAACGGCGACACCGTCTCCAAGGCGCAGTTTACCGCCATCCGGAACGCTGCCGCTTCCAGATTCACCGCCGCCAACCGCACCACCGATGAGACCTATACGGAAGCCTTCCCCGGCGCGGTCAGCTCCGCCTACTACTATGTCAATGGCGGCGCCTGGCAGCAGACCGGCTATACCCTGAACACCAAGTTTACCCCCAAGGGCGCTGCCGAGGGCGACGTCCTGGATCTGGCACTGACTCTGGTTCCCGAGTATTATGTGGATGACGCGGGCAACGTGAACTGGGACGCTCTGGGACAGGGCACGGACCTGGCCGTCAGCGCCGTGGTGGATAACACCGCCCCCGTGCTGGAGGACGTGTCTGTCAGCCTTACCGGCAACACCATGACCGTCACCGCCTCCGATAACCAGTACATCGCCGCCGTGGCCCTGTTCAACAAGGCCGGTACCACCGTGTACACCGCGGCCGGCGCCAAGCAGGATATCCAGCCCGGCGAGACTGCCCAGTACACCATGGACCTGGACGGCGTCAACGGCAAGAAGTTCCTGCTTCAGGTCTTCGACTATGCCATGAATGTCGTTACCTTCGAAATCGAGATGCAGATCGGCGAGATTCAGCCCATTCCCGATATGATCGCCTTCGATACCCACCCCGATTTCCTGACCTGGGTCGGCTTCGGCAAGGAAGATGACGGCGACTCCGTCACCACCCTGGCCAAGAGTGATGTGGTCATCCTGGCAGGCTGCGATGTGGAAGGTATGCTGTTTGCCTCCGATGACGAGGGCAACCTGTATGTGCTGGACGAGGAAGATCCCAGCGACCGCATCTTTGTGTGCAGCATGGGCCAGGTGTTTACCGACATGGCCTACAGCCGGAAGGACGGAACCCTGTACGGTATCTCCGCCGGAATGCTGTACGCCATCGATAAGCTCACCGGCGCCGTGGAGGAGCTGGGTAAGATTCAGATCAGCACCAACACCCTGGCCTGTGACGATCAGGGCAACTTCTACAGCGTCATTTACGGTGATACCAATGCCGTCACCAACAGAGGCTACCTCTACACCTACACCCGGGAGATGGTAGTCAATGGCGAGGAGCCCATCCAGATCACCCAGCCCGTTTGGATTGAGGGCAGCGATTACGACCAGAGCCTCCACGCCAACAACTATGTGCAGTCCCTGGCCTGGAACCCCAACGACGGCCACATCTACTGGGCCAGCTACTACAACCTGTGGAACTGGTTCGTCTGGGGCGATCTGTACGAGTTTGACCCCGCCACCGGTGTCGCCACCGCGCTCAACGACTTCGGCACCGAGCTGACCGCTCTGTGCATCCCCATGAAGACCACCGGCGGCGGCTGGTCCAACCCCACCAACAAGGTGACCGGTATCCAGCTCTCCGCTACTTCCGTGAATCTGCTGAAGGGCGGCAAGGCCACCCTGACCGCCTCCGTCCTGCCCTGGACCGCCACCAACCGTGACGTGACCTGGACCAGCAGCGATCCCACCGTGGCCACCGTGGACGCCAGGGGCGTTGTCACTGCCGTGGCTCCCGGCACCGCCACCATCACGGCCGCCTCCGTCCTGGATCCCACCGTTACGGCGGAATGCGTCGTTACCGTGGAGACCCTGAAGACCACCCTGAGCGGCGTGCTTCAGGATAAGGAAGGCACCCCCATGTTCTTCACCTGGAACCTGGAGACCGAGGACACCTGGACCGCCGGTGTTGAGATGGACACCAGCCTGACCTCCGCCACCATGAATGCCAACAGCAACAAGCTGTATGTCATGGACGCCTCCGCCGACGCCTGGAATATGCACATCGTGGATCCCGAAACCGGCATCAGCGAGACCACCGGCGCCAATGCCGCAGGCGTGCCTCTGTGGGATATGGAGTACAGCAAGTTCCTGTCCACCGAGGAGGCCGACGTCATCAACGCCATCTACTATTACTACCTCCTGCCCGGCAAGGATCCCATGGCTCTGACCACCAGTGCCTTCAACCTGCAGAGCCGTCTGTCCGGCGTCGGCGCCGAATACCTGGTTGCCATCACCTCCGCCGGTATGGAGTACATGAACGACAATGGCACCCCCGTGGAGACCGAGCATGTGATGATGCTGGATAACACCGGCAACATCTGGAACTACTGGATCTTCCCCACCGAAACCGGTGGTTTCAGTGCCTGGGTAAGCGGCGCTCCCTCTGACCTGGACGTCGAGTTCCCCGGCGACAGCTCCCGCGACAATATGTACAGCTCCATGGTCGTGGGTGAGGACGGCGCAATCTACCTGTCCGCCTTCACCGGTGAGACCAATGAGCTTTACCGTCTGGTCTACAACGAGGCTGCCGAGGCCTATGAGGCCGCGAAGGTCGGCGATGTGGGCGACGCCGTGTGGCCCGCCGCCATCTACGCCGCCGAACTGAACGGCGATGTCGAGGAATCCACTGCCGTTCTCGCTCCCACCGCCGAATTGGAGCTGGAAAGCACCGTGGCCGTTTCCCGGGAGGACCTGGCCAACGCCGCCAACACCGTCTCCCATATGAACCGCCTCGCTCCCGCGGATGCTGTGGCTGAGGACATCAGAAATGCCCAGCTTCCCAGCGACAAGGCGTTCAACCCCGACTCCGCCTCCTCCGTGGAGAAGGACGAGAAGACCGTCACCGTGACCGTCACCGC
>JBJDYK010000148.1:0-6163 GCA_051867275.1 Faecousia sp. | reverse complement strand
GTGATAACAATTGTTACATCACCATCCAGAGTTCTTACAACTCTCTTTTGGTGGAGGCGAGGGGAATCGAACCCCTGTCCGAAAGCAACTTGACAAGAACTTCTCCGGGCGCAGTTTGTTATTTACATTCCCTCATCCCGGCGGGAACAAACACCCTACGGGAATCAGTAGCTTCATGATGCATGGCACGCGCAAAGCTTAGCGTACGCACGGTCTCCACTCAAATCACACCCGAGCCCGGCTCGTGGACCTTCCGGGGCGGATGGGCGGCCTAATTAGGCAGCCAGAGCAACGTTAGAGTTGTCAGTTAATTTTAAAAGGTTGCCCGTTTTATCGTGGCCAGGCGCCACGGCCCGCTATTCCAGCCTCACTACCCCCGTCGAAACCAGTACGCCCCCATATATGAGGTGGGAAATTGTGAAGTGAAATGCTGTCCTCACAATGGGCGGAAACCCACCCATTGTGAGAGAATTTTTTAGAATCTGCCGTAGGGGTCAGGGAGCTTGTTGGGCTCGGGATAGGTCTCGCCCTGGGTGTCTACGGTGACTTTTTTTATCTTCTGCTCCGTCTGGGGACGGTCATTGCGGTCTGTCTTCACGGCGGCAATCTGGTCCACCACCTCCATGCCGCTTGTCACCTTGCCAAAGGCGGCGTACTGGCCGTCCAGGTGCTTGGCGTCGGCGTGCATGATGAAGAACTGGCTTCCGGCGGAGTTGGGGGACTGGGCTCTGGCCATGGACAGAACGCCCCGCTTATGCTTCAGGGGATTGTCGATTCCGTTAAACAGGAACTCGCCCTTGATGCAGTAGCCGGGGCCACCCAAGCCGGTGCCCTCGGGGCAGCCACCCTGAATCATAAAGCCGGGAATGACACGATGGAAGATCAGTCCATCATAGTAGCCCTTCTGAATCAGGGAAATAAAATTACAGACGGACTGGGGTGCCTTATCGGGATACAGCTCGGCGGTGATGATGCCGCCATTTTCCATTTCAATGGTAACAATAGGATTCATTGGTTAATACCTCTCTTTCATGGCCCGGTCGATTTGTCGCTTTGCGTCCTTCTCCGCGGCGTCCTGGCGCTTATCGTACAGTTTTTTGCCCTTACACAGGCCCACGGACACCTTGACCCGGGCGTTTTTAAAGTAGACAGAAATGGGAATCAGGGCGTAGCCGTCCTGCTTTACCTTGCCATAAAGCCGGTTGATCTCCTGCTTGTGCATCAAAAGCCTGCGGGGGCGGCGGGGGTCCTTATTGAAGATGTTGCCCTTTTCATAGGGGGAGATGTGCATCTGGTTGATAAAGATCTCGCCGTCCTTGATGCCGCACCAGGCATCCTTCAGGTTCAGCGTTCCGGCACGGATGGACTTCACCTCCGTACCGAACAGTTCGATACCGGCCTCATATTCTTCTTCCACAAAGTATTCGTGATAGACCTGACGGTTTTTGGCCGCGATCTTAATGCCTTTTGGCTCCAAGCATCCGCACCTCCCTGTACAGCAAGTCTCCCGTTCATTATACCACGTTTGTCAAGAACCAAACAGCATATTTTCCAGCTCCCGGGTGGTACGGAACGAAAATTTGCCACGGCCTTCCATGCTGGCGGTGATTTCGGGCATATCGGCGCGTCCCCAACCGGCCCAGGCAAAGTCAACCCCTCTGGCCTGGGCCATATCATAGCCGGTGTTCAGATCGTCCACCATCAGAATGTCGGCAGGCGACAGCTTGTATTCCTCCATGAGACAATCCAGGGCGTAGGGGGCAGGCTTCCGAAGCTCCGGCCCCAGTTCCCATCCGAAGATTCGGTCTGGCACAATGCCAAAATGGGTCTCATAGTCCCGGAGAATGTTTTCCCGGGCGGAGTGGGAGGAGACACAGATCAGACCTCCGGCCTGACGCTGCCGCTCCAGAATCCGCCCGATACCGGCATGAGCCGGTGGAATATGCTCCATCACATAGTCCAGCCAGATGCGGTACTGCACCTCGTACTCTTCCTCCGTATGGAACCCGAAATGATTGGCGCACATTCCCAGAAAGCCCTCCCGGAAGGTCCAGAGGGAGAAATCTCTGAGGCTGACGGTCACGCCGGGGCGCAGAACCCGCAGCGCCTCCAGAAAGGCGGGGTAATTCACCGTTGCTTCACTGCGGACCACGGTGTCGTCGTGGTCCAGCACCAGACAGGGGTATCTCAGCATACTTGTCTCCTTTTTTGAATCTGTCTGAATCATACCAGAGAATCAGCCCCGGCGCAAGAAGATTTTTCACGGATTGTGAAATCGGGCCAAATCAAAACTTCCCCTTGCCAAAATCATGTCCCTGTGATAAAATAGAACAAACGTTCGAAAAAGGAGAGAGGCATCATGGGGGCTCAGCAGAAAATTGAGGTCATAGCTGTGTGCGACACCTGCGGACAGTTCCGGCCTCTGCGGTTTCGGTTTGAAGGGGAGGATCATCATCTCCACCGGGTGGACATTGACAGGATCCTCAGTGTAAGAGAGGTTTCCTATGTAGGAATTGAGGCCATGATTTACCTGTGCCGGGCCCACATGGAGGGAAGGGAACGGGTGTTTGAGTTGAAGTATACCATCCGCAGCCATAGCTGGGAGCTGCTTCGGTGGGTCTATTGAGGGGGACCAGGCGTAATGAAGGTTTCGTTTTACTATTGGGGGCATCAGTGCCCCTGCCATGAGGCCGGACTTCGGCTGCTGGACCGGTACGAAGACAGGCTGGAAATCACCCGGACGGACATCACGGGGCAGCCGGATGTGGCCTGGGCCCAGGGGATGTTTTTCCCTATGCTGACTGTGGTAAATGATAAGCATCGGTATTTCGCGCCTTTGCGTCCGGCGTTTTTGGAAGCGCTGTGCCGGGGCGAGCTTCCCCCGCAGGAGCCCTACCGGCCCAGGCTGGGAACCCGGGTAGTTGTGGGGACGCTGGAGACGCTGACCAAAGAAAATCTTTCTCTGGCGGTTCGGTGTAGTGGTGACAGCGCCTGTACCGCCCGGGCAAAGGGGGCGTGGCTGGAGAAGCAGGGGAAGGCACCCTTCGGAATTTTGAACCGGATGGGGGATCATCTTTTGGGCGGCGCGGAGTTTCTTCCCAGCGCAATCGTGCCCTATGACATTCCGAAGCGGAATGACACGGCTTTCCTGACCTGCCTCTATGGCACGCATCCCCAGGCCGATTACAAATCCGGGCCTCTCCGGGCGTTGGAGGAGATGCTGCGTCCCCAATATCGCCGTATTTTGGCCATATCCGACGAGGAGGGGGTGTTTCCCAACGGGAATCTGGAGCTTTTTATCCGGAACGGCTATCGGGACCTGGGGGTGATTCACCGGGAAAACGGATATTGCCGGCTTCATTTGGTGGAGAAGGAGCTGTAGTTATGGCAAAACGGGTGATCTTTCACATTGACGCCAACAGCGCCTTTTTGTCCTGGACGGCGGCCCACCGGGTTCTGGTGCTGGGGCAGAAGGAGGACCTGCGGGACATTCCCTCTGTTGTGGCGGGGGACAAGGCTTCCCGGCACAGCATCATTCTGGCCAAAAGCATTCCCGCCAAAAAGTATGGCATCCAGACCGGGGAGCCGCTGTTTCAGGCCATGGAGAAGTGCCCGAATTTAAAGGTTGTGCCGCCGGACTACGGCCTTTATGTGGCGTGTTCCCGCCATATGATAGAACTCCTGCGGCAGGTGGCACCGGCGGTGGAGCAGTATTCCATAGATGAGGCTTGGGCCGATATGACGGGAACCGAAGGGCTCTATGGGCCGCCCATGCAGGCTGCGGAGATGCTGCGAAAGCGAATTTACAAGGAACTGGGCTTTACGGTGAACATCGGCGTCTCCACCAATAAGCTCCTGGCCAAAATGGCGGGGGATTTTGAAAAGCCCAACCGGGTTCACAGCCTGTTTCCCGAGGAGATACCCCGGAAGCTGTGGCCCCTGCCTGTGCGGGACCTGTTTCTGGTGGGAGCCGCCACGGAGCGCAAGCTGAAGCGCAGCGGCATCACCACCATCGGGGACCTGGCCAATGGGGACATCGGCCAGATTCGGCGACTCCTGGGAAAGTACGGGGAAACCATCTGGCACTTTGCCAACGGCAGAGATGTGGCAGAGGTTCAATCTCAGCCTGCGGACAACAAGGGCTATGGCAATTCTGTCACCCTTCCCCGGGATGTGACGGACCGGGAGACGGCCCATCAGGTGCTGCTGAGCCTGTGTGAAACCGTGGGTATGCGCCTGCGGCGGGACCATAAAAGCGCGGGCTGTATCTCCATATCCCTGCGGACCCATGAGTTTAAGTCCTTCTCCCACCAAAGCCGGCTCCCGGGGGCTACGGATGTGACCCAGGAGCTGTATCAGGCGGCCTGCCGGGTGTTTGACGAGGCCTGGGACAGAAAAACGCCCCTGCGCCAGATGGGGGTCCATGTGACCAGACTGGCACAGGAGCGGTACTGCCAATATGACCTGTTTTCCGTCCTTGATCCTGCTCAGACGGAACGGCGGGCAAAGCTGGACTCTGCCGTGGATGTGCTGCGGGAGCGGTTCGGGGAGGACATTGTGCAGCGGGCCAGATTCCTCAACGGAAAAATCGACCATATGGCCGGTGGCTTGTCCAAGGAACGAAGAACCGGCGTGACAAAGGAAGTTTAGGCTTGTCTCTTTTCCGTGATCTCAAAGGTGACGGGGTCGATTACGATAACCGGCTTGCCCTGACTGAGCGAATAACGAATCGTTTTGCCCCTGCCGCTTGATTTCCCCGACCACACGGCAATCACAAGGTCGGAGTGATCCACTAGGTAGCGGTTTCGTTTGCCCATACAGTCCGGCGTATAATGGGTCTGGAGCATGGTTTCCTTGTCGCATTGGGCAGCTATGTGGAAATATCGCTCCCGAAGCGCCTCCGACCATTTCACAGCCTGAGTTTCGTAAGGAATGGCGATTTCCAGCGTAACGCGGGGATCATGTTTCTTCGTGTCAAGCACGATCTCCGCGGCGTACATATCAACGCCTATGGCCATGCCGGAGATGAAGTGTGTTACATTCTCCTTTTCAATAAGCCGAAGGATTTGCTTACGAAGGACTTGCTTTAGTATGGTGCAGCGTTCATCCTTTTCGTAAAAGCCATATGGGAGGCTCTGCGTTCTTTGAGCGATGAAGCAGCAGGTTTTTCTCTCCATATTGTTACCCCTTTATATATATCAGAGAATTGATATATGTCTCTAATACAGAGTATAGCACATGAATATGAAGAAATCCAGTAACTGTTCAGTTGCAGTCAGGAAACATGGAATCCATGCGTGTTCTGTTGGCACTCACTGTAGGGCTTATGTCATGACCCCGCCGGGCAGTTGCAAGTCTGTAGGCAGTAACAGCAATCCCAAAATGGGCGATTTACGGTGGGAAACGTGCATTTGACGCAACTGCACTGCGAATAACCGGTGCCTGGCGGGGTCGTGACCCCGCCCTACAGTTGGAGCTGTGCAAAACAATCACTCCCGAGTTTTTTCAAACGACTGAATAGATACGAAATCCATTAAAATGCGACAGAAAAGAAAAAACTGCGCGTATTCCAGCGCAGTTTCGGGAATGATGCTATTTCCTGTTCTCTTTTTCCTGCTGAATCATCAGCTCAACCATTTGAAGAATGCGTTTCTGTGCGTCCTGCGGAAGGGCGGCAAGCTCCCTGGAAAGCTCTGAGGCTTTATACTCCGTGGAATGCTCCAGAACATCGCAGAAGATGGCATCGGCGTTTGTTTCCAGACCGTTCAGCAACGTAATCAGCTTCTCACAGCGGGGGAAGGAAGCGCCCCGCTCAACGGTGGAGATGTAGTTGGTGGTGAGGCCGGTTCTCTCGGCCAAATCCTCCTGCGTCAAACCCAGCCGCTCCCGGCATTGCTTGACTCGTTTTCCGATTCTTTTATCGATCATGACGGTTACCATGTCCCTTTTCCATATCGCTCATCACAATTATATGGATAAAAGACATGGTAATACAGAAACGCTAATCCTTATACTATGGATTAGCAATATAGTATCCGTAAAAATTTGCACATTTCTCCACAATTTCACCACAACCGAAAGGAAAAAGGCACTGCCTCTCATGATTTTTGGTTCAATGAAAAAACTTGTGTGATTTACATTTTGTAACCAAATTGAATCTTGC
>JBJDYK010000147.1:0-6212 GCA_051867275.1 Faecousia sp. | reverse complement strand
GATATTTGCACTTGGCTGCGTGAAAAAATTGCCAATATTTACTTGACACATACGACCCCCACGGATTCCAAAACGTTCCTTTGACATCGGGGCGGTTTTTTGATAAAATGTGGTAATTGTTCAGTCGTAGTCAGAAAACATGGATGCCAAGGGCGTTTTGTTGGCACTTGCTGTAGGGCGGGGGCATGTCCCCGCCGGGCAGTTGCAAATCCGTAGGCAATACCTGTAATCCGTAAAAATGCGATTTTTGTCGGGAAATGCGTATTTGCTGCAACTGCAATGCAATAAATCGGTGCCCGGCGGGGTCATGACCCCGCCCTACAGTTGGTGCCGTGCAAAGCAATCATTTCCGAGGTTTTGGTACGACTGAATAGATACAAAATGTGAAAAAACCGAAAGGAGCAGCGGAAATGGACAAGTTTATTCCCTACGAAAAGCTGTCAAAAAAGAGAAAGCGTGAGCTGGACCTGGCCCGCCGGGGCACCTGGGGCAGTATGCGTCCTGTTACCCGGAAGCCCATCAGCAGCAAGGCCTACAACAGAAAAAGAACACGGAATTGGGAGCGTGAACTGCCGCCCGATTCCGTGCTTTTTCATATCTGCTTTGACATTTGGCCCTTCCTTTGATACTATTAAGGAAAATGTTTATTGACATAAGTCAGCCGGGCCTTTGAAAGGCGGCAAAATGATTGTTCTTTGCAACACCCGCTGTAGGGGAGGGTCATGACCCTCCCGGCAGTATGCAAAGACAAATTGTGCCGCGTTTCGGCGAATTCGAGCAAACTCCCTGCGGATTCGCCCAAATTTGTTAGTAAACACCGGTGCCTGTCGCCGGGAGGGTCATGACCCTCCCCTACAGTGGGTGCGTTTGCTGACTGGACCCGATAAGCGTTTTAAGGAAATCAAAACCAATGTGCAGAGGGAACGACTATGTCTCATGTTGTTGAAATCACCGATTTTTCCGCGCCGGAGCTGGATGTCTATGCCCGGTTGACCGAGGCGCAGCTCCTCAACCGGTTTGAACCGGCAAAGGGCATGTTCATTGCGGAAAGCCCCAAGGTTATTGAGCGGGCTTTGGATGCCGGATGCAGGCCCGTGTCCCTTCTGATGGAGCGCAAGGATATTTCGGGCCAGGCCGCCCACATCATCGCCCGCTGCGGCGACATCCCCGTCTATACGGCGGACCGGGAGTTGCTTACCAATCTCACCGGCTTCCAGCTCACCCGGGGGGTGCTGTGCGCCATGCTCCGGCCCAAGCTGCCCTCCGTGGAGGAAATCACCGCCGGAGCCAGGCGGATCGTGATTCTGGAAAACGTCATGAATCCCACCAACGTGGGGGCCATTTTCCGCTCCGCAGCCGCCTTAAATATGGACGCCCTGCTGCTGACCCCCGGGTGCAGCAATCCCCTGTACCGGCGTTCGGCCCGGGTCAGCATGGGTACCGTCTTTCAGATTCCCTGGACCTTCCTGGAGAGTTGGCCGGAGCCTTCCATGGGGCAGCTTCGGGAACTGGGCTTTAAAACCGCCGCCATGGCTCTCAGCGATCAGTCCGTCAGCATGGAGGACCCCCGGCTGGCAGCGGAGGAGAAGCTGGCCATCGTGTTAGGCTCCGAGGGGGACGGACTGGCTGATGGTACCATTGCCCACTGCGACTATACCGTCCGCATTCCCATGTCCCATCAGGTGGATTCCCTGAATGTGGCGGCAGCCAGCGCCGTGGCCTTCTGGCAGCTCCGGGTTCGATGACCCTGTGTTTGGTCAAATCAGGGACAGAAGGGCCTCCGGAGAGAAGATTTCCTGGGTCAGAAGCAGTTCCTCCAGAGACTCCCGGTTCACGTCGTCATGTTCCACCTCTTTCGCATAGAGCTGGAACAGATGCAGAAGCGTATTTTGGGAAAGGCTGCCGTGGAGGGCCAGGTGAACCCTTGCCAGGTGGCGCACCACCGCCCAGTTCACCGCCAGTAGCTGCAACCGCAGCACACAGTCCCAGTCGTTGACCGCCCGGAACCAATACCGGTACAGGTAGTCCGCCGCCAGATTCCGGGCCATACCGGTTTCCGGCAGGGAAGGCAAAGGTCCCGTGTAGGCCAGGGCTTCCTCCAAAAGAAGACGCCAGTCCTCCGTCAGAATTTCCAGCTCCAGATGGGCCTGAAGCAGGGGCCTGGGGTCTCCCTCCGGAGGCAGCTCCGGGGGAAGCGGCTCCGGGTCGAAACCGTCAAAACGCTGCTGGAATTGTCTGCCGTGAAGCAGGCACCTTGCCAGTGCCTGACGCTCCGGCACATCCTCCTGCCACAGCTCTTTTAAAAGCGCTTCCCTGGCCTCTGCCAGCTCCCGGAGAAAGGCCCAGTCCAGATCCGTCTCTCCCGGGTCTCCGGGGGTTCCATCCGTCTCCACCTGCCAGGGGCCACGGTGGGTCAGAATCAGCCGGGCGGCCTCCGGGCAGGCCAGGGTCAGGCCGTACTCCGTGAAGACGCCGTAGTCCTGGGTCAGCCGGGGGAACTTCCGGCAGGTGGCGCAGGGGGCGTCGTGGCCCAGCTCCAGCTCCACCCGGCACAGGTGGTTTTCCGTCCAGAAGGGGCAGTGGCCTTGTGTCATGCGAATGATCCGGTCGCCGTCCTCATCCGTTGTCATGGCGCTGCGCAATTGGCGGCCCAAATCGCCGGGTACGGTGTCGTAAAACCGGGCGGTGTCGTCGTCCACCACCACCTCCCAGCCCACGCAGCAGTTGTCCGGGCAGGCCGAGGCCAGACAGCGGAATTTATGATAAAAATCGGGATACAGCTTCAGCATGGGAATCCCCCTTCACGAAAAACTGCCTCCGGCTATGCCGAAAGCAGACGCGCAGAAGCCCTGCGCATACGTTCACACTTTGTATCTATTCAGTCGTTTGAAAAAAGATGCCGGAATTGATTGTTTTGCGTAGCACCAACTGTAGGGGCCGGATACATCCGGCCCGGCAGTGCGCACCGGTTGCACCTGGGCACCCATGCGAATCCGTAGCATCCTGCAGTTTTTCGGTTCTGCTCTGTTCCACCGCGTTTCGGGCCGGATAAAAACCTGCCCCTACAGTAAACACCAACGAAAACGCCCATGTTTTGCGACTGCCACTGAACAGTTCCACACTTTTATGAATATTCTAATGCTACAGTAGCACAAATTCGGTTGAATTGCAACCAAAATTTTATTGACAAGTCAAGAAAATGTGGTATCATGGTAGAAGTAATCCGTGCTTCGGAAGGAGGACCCCTTATGGAGGACCATTTTTTTGTGTTTGCGGTGTCGGTTGCCCGGCTGAACAAGCTGGTGCAGAAGCTGAAAACCCGGGGGATGGCGCTGCTTGATATGAAGGCGGCCCATACCATGTGTATGTATCACCTCATGGGCGCCCGGGAGGGACTCTCGTTTTCCCAGTTGGTCCAGGGGTGCGACCTGGACCAGGCACTGGTGTCCCGGGTTCTGTCCCAGCTGACGGAGAAGGGCATGGTCCGCAAGGACGGTCTGCCCGGCAAGTACAATGCCAGGTACTGCCTGACGGAGCAGGGGACAGCCGTGGCGCGGCAGATTGCCGTCTGGGTGTCCCGGGTTCAGGAGAGAGCCAATGTGGGCATCGACCCGGAGGACCTGAAGGTGTTCTACCGGGTGCTGCGCAGGCTGCTGGCAAATTTTGAGGCGATGGTGAAGCAGCCTGAGACCCTGTTTCAATAGGGAGATATGGGGAATCCGGCTCCGGCCACATCCTTCCCGTCCCGCCCTGCCCCGCGGCAGGGCGGGATTTTTATGGAATACGAGGATGTGCTAAAGTAACAAATTATTATTGGCATTTATGTCGAATTATGATACTCTCAATGTGAGTTATTATGTCCAATTCTGTCAGTTTTTGGGGCGTCACGGCAAATTCGGCCCAAATCGGACGGATGCCCGGCCTGTCCGGGTCCCTGTGGAGGACGAATCTGAGAGGAGATGGAACGGTATGAAGCGTGTATTTTGCGCGCTCCTGGCGATGGTGATGGTGATTTCCCTGCTGCCGGGGGCGCTTTTTGTTGCAAACGCCGCTTCCAAGCAGGAGAAAACACGGGCCATCGGCATTGTGTTTGACAA
Organism: Faecousia sp.; assembly: GCA_051867275.1. GTDB lineage: Bacteria > Bacillota > Clostridia > Oscillospirales > Oscillospiraceae > Faecousia. The sequence continues at coordinate 2,115 of JBJDYK010000147.1, read as the reverse complement.
CTCCGGCTCCATGTACGATTACGGCGACCAGGCCTGGTGCCGCGCCACCTATGCCATGGAGGTTTTTGCCTCCATGATGAACGACGGTGACGTGATGCAGATTTACCCCATGTCGCCCATCAATCTGGATGGAAGCACACGGGAGGAATACACCGAGGACAAGCCTCTGGTAATCAAGGGACCCCAGGAGGCCCAGACCATTCGGAGCATCTGCACCCCTCTGGCCCAGACCACCCCGATCTCCACCATCACCGCCGCCTACGAGGGCCTGAAGAAGACCCAGGCGGACGAGCGCTGGCTGATCGTGCTGACGGACGGCTCGGTTTTCTACCCCAACAACACCACCAATGACCACTTCGGTGGGGAGACCTCCGCCAAGCTGACGGAGATGCTGTCCGGCTACAGCAAGGATATGCAGATCATGTATCTGGGTATCGGCAGCGAGGCTGCTATGCCGGATGTGACCGACGGCTCCCGGCAGTATTATGACAAGGCCTCCAATACGGCCGATGTCCTGTCCAAGCTGACGGCCATGTGCAACATGATTTTCGGCCGTGACGTGCTGCCCGCCTCCGGAGATACCCTGGAGTTCGATGTGTCCATGAGCAAGCTGATCGTCTTTGTGCAGGGCAGCGACGTGTCCAACGTCAGCCTCAGCGGCGGCACCCAGGTGAGCCAGCACGACACCAAGTACAGCCAACTGGGCACCATCGACAGCCGCTACCCGGACTTCGGCGTGGATACCAGCCTCCAGGGCGTCATTACCACCTATGAGGACATCCCCGCCGGCTCCTACAGCCTGCGCTATTCCGGAAACGTATCCAGCATCGGCGTGTACTATGAGCCGGACGTGGACGCCCAGGCCACCTTAACCGATGAGGCGGGAAACAAGCTGGACCTGGGAGGCGGGGTCTACCCCGGAACCTACCGTCTGAATTACGGCATGGTGGACGCCAACGGGAATCCCACCGATTCTGATTTGCTTGGCAATGTCAGCTACAGCCTGACCTACACCGTCAACGGCGTGGAGCAGACGGTACAGAGCGATGAAGCGGGCTTCGTGGAGCTGGAGATGGCAGCGGGCGACACCCTGGACGGGGACATCACCGTCACCTACTTAAGCGGCTACACCATCCACAAGGATTCCGCCGACCTGGGCTGGCCCTTTGGAGGCATCACCTTCGCGGCAAGACCTGCCGGGGCCGTGATCCTGGAGGTCACCGGCGGCCAGGACAGCTATGACCTGTCCAAGCTGGAGCAGCAGGCCGTCTATCAGGTGAAGCTCTGGTATGACGGCAAGGCTGTCACAGGTAGCGACCTGGACCGTACGGAGCTGAAGGGGAACCTCCTGGGCGGCAACGCCAAGTGGGAGACGAAGAAAACCGGCGACGGCGATGAGGTGTACATTCAATATAACGGCTCCGCCGTGGACACCACCTGCGGGGACTACACCCTGTCTCTCACCGCCACCTATACCAATGAGGACGGCCAGACCGGCGTCAGCCCGGATATTTTAAAGAATTTTACCCTGAATGACGACAGCAAGGGCCTGTCCGCCGCCTTTGAGCTGGAGCAGGACTACTACGTTCTGTCCGAGCTGGAGGGAGCGGAGCCCATCGCCATCCGCCTGTCCGCCGACGGTGGGCCCCTGACCCGGGAGCAGTTTGAAACCACCACCCTGACGGTGGATATGGGAGGCCTGCCCTATGAGATGGTTCCCAGCCCGGAGCAGTCGGCCTACGTCATGACCCTGAAGCCCGACGGCGGTATCAAGGCAGGCCGCTATAAGCTGAGCTGCCAGGCCCACGGCATCGACAGCCTGGGCAGGGAGGTCACGGCGGAGGCAACGGAATCCATTGAGGTGCAGCCCTACCATGATTCTGGACGCCGGCTGTATTTCCTCCGTGGTGGAGGATGTGGGCCAGGCCAGCGTGAGCCTGATTATGGCCTGCCTGGCTATAACATTGATAACATCGTCATCAGCAACCGCTATATCAGTAAGATGATTACCCAGATCGGCGAGAAGGAGGACATCTACTGCTTCTACAACGACATTCTGACCTACGATGAAGCGGGTGAGGCGGATGAGGTCTATGAGAGCAAGGAGCTCTACGC
>JBJDYK010000146.1:0-6221 GCA_051867275.1 Faecousia sp. | reverse complement strand
CGGGAGGGTCATGACCCTCCCCTACGGGTGCAGTGCTATAAATTTCCGTTTACCTGTTTGAACGAAACCATCGATGTCATCCGAGCGGGAGCGGCCGGCGATGCGCCTTACGCCTGGCCGCAGCCGCAGACACGCATCCGGTGGCGCACCAGCTCCACCACGGCTTCCCGGGCGGGGCCGCCGAACTTCTTGGGATCGTACAGGCCCTCGTCCGACGCCAGGGTCTCCCGCACCGCCTTGGTGTAGGCCGCCCGCAGCTCCGTGGCGAAATTCACCTTGCATACGCCCAGGGTCACGGCTCTGCGCACATCCTCGTCGGGTACGCCGGAGGAGCCGTGGAGCACCAGGGGAACGGGAACCGCGTCCCGCAGCTCACCCAGCCGCTGGAAATCCAGCTTGGGCTTGCCCTTGTAGAAGCCGTGGGCCGTGCCGATGGCCACCGCCAGGCAGTCCACCCCGGTTTCCTCCACAAAGGTTCGGGCCTCCTCCGGGTCGGTATAAATGTCCTCACCGGGCTTTACCTCCAGGCTGTCCTCCTTGCCCCCAAGACGGCCCAGCTCCGCCTCCACACACAGGTCCCGGGATGCTTCCCGGGCCATGAGAACCACCCTTCGGGTCAGGGCGATGTTCTCCTCCAGGGGCAGCTTGGAGCCGTCAATCATCAGGGAGGTATAGCCGTCCCTGGCGGCGGCGCGGCACAGGTCGTAGTCGCTGCCGTGGTCCAGGTGCATGGCCACGGGGACGGTTGCCCTGTCCGCCATGGCCTTTGCCATGGCGGCAAAGACAGCGGGAGGGGCATATTTCAGGGTGGAGGGGGTGGTCTGCAAAATCACGGGCGCCCGCTCCGCCTCGGCGGCCTGAATCACCGCCTGCATCATTTCCATATTTTCCACATTGAACGCGCCCACCGCGTACCGGTGCTTTTGGGCATCTCACAGCAGCGTTCCGGAACTCACAAATGCCATATTGATTACTCCCTTCGTTTGGCAAAATATGTGTTTACAACAAGCCTATTGTAGTACATCATCACCCCAAAATGCAAGTCCCCGTACTTTCACACAAAAAACAGCAAGCCCCATTGCTTTTTGAATTTAAATCGTGTATAATCAAAAAAACCCCGAAAAATTCACTGGAGGTTATTGCCATGAACTTAAACGCACAGGTTTTTCAGTTGGAAAACACCCTGCCGGACTATCCGGAATTTGAGCCGGGTATTCGCCGTGCCCCCCGGCGGGAGTCCCACCTCAGCCGCCACGACCGGGAAGTGGCCATTGCCAACGCCCTGCGGTACATCCCCAAGGAGCATCACCGCCAGATGGCCCAGGAGTTCGCCCGGGAGCTGGAGGAGCATGGCCGGATTTATGGCTACCGCTTCCGTCCCGCCGGCCGTCTCCACGGCAAGCCCATTGACGAGTACAAGGGCAACTGCGTGGAGGGCAAGGCCTTCCAGGTGATGATCGACAACAACCTGGATTTTGACGTGGCCCTGTACCCCTACGAGCTGGTGACCTACGGCGAGACCGGCCAGGTCTGCCAGAACTGGATGCAGTACCGGCTCATCAAGAAGTACCTGGAGGCCCTCACCGACGAGCAGACATTGGTTGTCATGTCCGGCCATCCTCTGGGCCTGTTCCGCAGCCACAAGATGGCCCCCCGGGTCATCATCACCAACGGCCTCATGGTAGGCGAGTTTGACAACCTGGCCGGCTTCAACCGGGCCGCCGCCATGGGCGTTGCCAACTACGGCCAGATGACCGCCGGCGGCTGGATGTACATCGGACCCCAGGGCATCGTCCACGGCACCTTCAATACCCTGCTGAACGCGGGCCGTCTGGTGCTGGGCGTTCCCAAGGATCAGGATCTGGCCGGGAAGCTGTATGTCACCTCCGGCCTGGGCGGCATGAGCGGCGCCCAGGGCAAGGCCGCCGAGATCGCCGGCGCCGTGGCCCTCATTGCCGAGGTGGATATGTCCCGGATCCAGACCCGCTATACCCAGGGCTGGGTCAGCAAGGTCACGGAGTCTCTTCCCGAGGCCCTGGCCTGGGCACAGGAGAAGCTGGCCGCCAGGGAACCCTGTGCCATTGCCTACTGCGGCAACGTGGTGGATCTGCTGGAATACCTCTATGAAAAGAACGTCCATATTGACCTTCTGTCCGACCAGACCTCCTGCCATGTGCCCTATGACGGCGGCTACTGCCCCCAGGGCCTGACCTTCGCTGAGCGTACCCGGATGCTGGCCGAGGATCGGGAGGGCTTCCGCAAGCTGGTAGACAAGACCCTGGCCCACCACTATGAGATGATCTGCAAGTTCCATGACCGTGGCACCTACTTCTTCGACTACGGCAACAGCTTCCTGAAGGCCGTGTTTGACGCCGGTGTCAAGTCCGTCTGCCGCAACGGCGAGAACGACCTGGACGGCTTCGTCTTCCCCTCCTATGTGGAGGACATTCTGGGACCCCAGCTCTTTGACTACGGCTACGGCCCCTTCCGCTGGTGCTGCCTGTCCGGCAAGCCCGAGGACCTGGACAAGACCGACGCTGCCGCCATGAGCTGCATCGACCCCAACCGCCGCTATCAGGACCGGGACAACTACGTCTGGGTTCGGGACGCCAAGAAGAACAAGCTGGTGGTGGGCACCCAGTGCCGCATTCTGTATCAGGACGCCCTGGGCCGCATGAAGATTGCCCTGAAGTTCAATGAGATGGTCCGCAACGGCGAGGTTGGCCCCATTATGCTGGGCCGGGATCACCACGACACCGGCGGCACCGACTCCCCCTTCCGGGAGACCTCCAACATCAAGGACGGCTCCAACATCATGGCCGACATGGCCGTGCAGTGCTACGCCGGTAACTGCGCCCGGGGCATGAGCCTGGTGGCCCTGCACAACGGCGGCGGCGTGGGTATCGGCAAGTCCATCAACGGCGGCTTCGGCATGGTGCTGGACGGCTCCGAGCGGGTGGACACCATTCTCCGCATGGCCATGCCCTGGGACACCATGGTAGGCGTATCCCGCCGCGCCTGGGCCCGGAACGAAAACGCTTTGGAGACCATCGAAAGCTACAACGAGCAGTTTAAGGACACGGACCACATCACGGTTCCCCAGGTGGCGGACATGGATATGGTTCGGGAAGTGCTGGGTGAATGAGATGGGCCGCCTTGTTGTGACCAATATCGGGTGCCTTGCCACCCCCACGGGCCATTGCGCCCGGAGGGGGGCGGAGCAGGGAGACCTGCGCTTCCTGAAAAACGCCTATCTGGCAGCGGAAAACGGAACGATTACCTCTGTAGGTGAAGGTTCTGTACCGGAAACGCTGCTGAAAGACGCTGAGGTTCTGGACGCCGCCGGTCGTCTCGTGACCCCCGGCCTCATTGACTGCCACACCCATCTGGTGTTCGGCGGCTGGCGGGAGCATGAGCTGGCCATGAAGCGTCAGGGCGTTCCCTATCTGGAAATTCTGGCCCAGGGCGGCGGCATTCTGTCCACCGTCCGGGCCACCCGCAGTGCCACGGCGGAGGCTTTGCGGGAAAAAGCGGAAGGAATTCTGAAGGAGATGGCCCGGCTGGGCGTCACCACCTGCGAGATTAAGAGCGGCTACGGCCTGAACACGGAGACGGAGTTGAAGCAGCTCCGGGTTATCCGGGCTCTGAAGGAGAGCCAGCCCGTGGAGCTGGCAGCCACCTTCCTGGGTGCCCACGCTTTGCCGGAGGAATATAAAAATGACCGAGCCGGTTACATCCGCCTGATGACGGGGGAAATGCTGCCCAAAATCGCGGAGGAGGGCCTGGCGGAGTTCTGCGATGTGTTCTGCGAGACCGGCGTGTTCACGGCGGAGGAGTCGGAAACCATTCTCCGGGCAGGCCAGCGTCTGGGCCTCCGGGCCAAGATTCATGCCGACGAGATCGACGCCATCGGGGGAAGCCAACTGGCAGGAAGCATCCAGGCTGTCTCCGCCGAGCATCTGATTGCCTGCCCCGACGAGGGCATCCGTTCCATGGCCCAGGGCGGCACCGTGGCGGTGCTGCTGCCTGCCACCTCCCTGTACCTGGGCAAGCCCTACGCCAGAGCCAGAGACATGATTGATGCCGGTGTGCCGGTGGCGGCTGCTTCGGACTTCAATCCCGGCTCCTGCCCCAGCTTCAATCTGCAGCTTGTGATGAACCTGGCCTGCTGGGGCTACAAGCTGACCCCCCAGGAGGTACTCACCGCCGTGACCCTCAACGCCGCCGCCGCCATCGGCCGGGCAGACCGGACAGGCTCCCTGGAGCAGGGCAAGCAGGCTGACCTGGTGATCTGGGACACGGACAATCTGGAGTACCTGTTCTACCGCTTTGGACAGAATTTGGCCAAAACCGTGGTCAAAGCGGGAACCGTCCTCTAACGCACTGCCCGTAGGGGAGGGTCATGACCCTCCCGGCGGCAGGCATCTGCTATTATGCACAAATATGGGCGAATCCGCAGAGGTCTTCGGTTCGGGTTCGCCGCAGCATGATGCAGTTTGATTTTGCACACTGCCGGGAGGGTCATGACCCTCCCCTACGGGTGATTCAAAAATTATCTGAAAAAGGAGAAAAATCATGAACCAGATTCTGGAATGTGTACCCAATTTCAGCGAAGGCCGGAACACGGCTGTCATTGAGAAAATTTGCGACTGCTTCCGTGGCAAGGAAGGCGTGCGCCTGCTGGACTACACCTGGGACTATGACCACAACCGCAGCGTGGTCACGGTCATCGGCGAGCCGGAGCCTCTGCGGGACGCCATGGTGGAGGCCATCGGCCGTGCCGTGGAGCTCATCGACATGACCAAGCATCAGGGCCAGCACCCCCGCATGGGCTGCGTGGACGTGGTGCCCTTCATTCCCATCCGCAATACCACCGTGGCCGATGCCGACCGGATCGCCCGGGAGGTAGCCGAGACCGCCGCCGAGCGGTTCGGCCAGCCCTTCTTCCTGTATGAGAAGTCCGCCACCGCCCCCAACCGGGAGAATCTGGCGGAGATTCGGAAGGGCCAGTTCGAGGGCATGGCCGAGAAGATGAAGGCCCCCGCCTGGCGGCCTGACTTCGGCCCCGCCACCATCCATCCCACCGGCGGCGTCACCGCCATCGGCGCCCGGATGCCCCTCATCGCCTACAACATCAACCTGGACACCCCCAATGTGGACATCGCCACCGCCATTGCCAAGAAGATTCGCCACATGAACGGCGGCTTCCGCTACTGCAAGGCCATGGGCGTGAAGCTGGAGGACCGGAATCTGGCCCAGGTGTCCATGAATCTCACGGACTTCACCCAGACCGCTATTTACCGGGTCTTCGAGACGGTGAAGATGGAGGCCAGACGCTACGGCGTCAATGTGCTGGGCAGTGAGATCGTGGGTCTGGTGCCTCAGCAGGCACTGGTGGACGCGGCGGCCTACTACCTGCAACTGGAAGACTTCAACAACGACCAGGTGCTGGAAAACAGACTGTGAGGCTGACATGGAGCTTATAAAACAGACCGTAGAGGAATTTGTGAAGATCACAGCCTCCGACGCCCCGGCCCCCGGCGGCGGCAGCATCTCCGCCCTGGCAGGCGCCCTGGCGGCAGCCCTGGGCCAGATGGTGGCCAATCTCACCGTGGGCCGGAAGAAGTACGCCGCCGCGGATGAGGAAATGCGGCAGCTTCTGCCGGAGCTGGCGCGTCAGCAGCAGGCCCTTCTGGAGGCGGTGGACGAGGACAGCCGTGCCTTTGACCAGTACATGGACGCCCTTTCCATGCCCAAGGACACCCAGGAGCAGCAGGAGGCCCGGAAAAACGCCATGCAGGCCGGTCTCAAGGCTGCGGCCCAGGTGCCGCTGGGGGTAGCCCAGCGGGTGCAGACCCTGTTCCCTGCCCTGGAGCTGGTGGTGACAAAGGGCAACGCCAACGCCGTCACCGACGGTATGGTGGCCACCATGATGGCCCGCACCGCCATTCTGGGGGCGGTGTACAACGTGCGGGTGAATCTCCGGTCCATTCAGGACGAGGCCTTCACCGCCGCCCTGGCACAGCAGTGCCAGCGGTGCCAGCAGGAGGCCCTGGCCTGGGAACGGAAAATTTTGGCAACCGTCCCCTTCTCCAACTTCTGAACCATTTCAAAATCGGGTATCGCTGGGTTTTCCAACGATACCCGATTTTTTTATTTCCCGCACCGGTAAATTTCTGTTTACCGCGCCGCACCCGTAGGGGAGGGTCATGACCCTCCCG
>JBJDYK010000145.1:0-28977 GCA_051867275.1 Faecousia sp. | reverse complement strand
TTGCTCTGCAAAATTTCTGAAATTTCTACTTGACTTTTGTTAGCAGGTCTTTTGATAGTGCTTCCGTTTTTCGCACATGCAAATTAGAGAACCAGCTACCCATAGCAAGTCCCTCCTTTGTTTTTAGTTTATCATATGGTAAACACAATGTAAAGCTATTCGTAGTTACACAAATAGCTCACGGTTACATAAACATATTCCCAGTTACATTTCCAACGACCCGGTTACAAAATTGGGTGTGAAGTTACACTCGTCTGACTGCGACTTTAGTTTGTATCCATAACTGCCGCCAAACCCAAATAAGTTCGATAGTTTTGATACGAGAGTATCTGAAACTATCGAACTTTTTCTTTTGCCGATAATGCTTGCAGGACAGGGCTTTTCGGCTCTTTCTATTATAGGGTTAGTTTCATTGTGGTCTGTCCGCACAGAAATCTACACTGCAAAACAGCTGCTTTTGAGGTGCAAAACAAATCACGCTGAAACTCTTCCTCCCAAAAAAGTGTCAGCACGATTTGTGCCGCCCAGATATCTACGCCCCTTGCCATACCCGTAATAAAGACAATCAGTCCGTCAGCAATAGCCTGGCGGATTTCTTTTTCCAGGTCTTTCTTGATGGCTCTGTCAGAGCGTGTCAGCTTTTCGGGACGATGACCTGTAAAGCACACCCGGTGCATTCTCTTTTCAGTTTCGGTCATAGCAGCCCCTCCGCATTCCTGCTCTACTAACATTACATCATACCACACACCTATTTTCGTTTCAATTCGTATGTATTTTATTGCTCAATTTGGAAGTAAAATAGATATGAGAAAGGTGGTGATGCTATGGATACGCACGCTCGTCTCCAGCAGTTATTGCGAGAGCGCGGATGGACGGAGTACAAACTTTCAAAAGAGTGTGGTTTGGCACAATCCACGATTGGTAACATTTTCAGAAGAAACACGGTTCCTTCCGTTGCGACCCTTGAGACGATATGCAGAGGATTCGGCATCACTATGTCGCAATTCTTCGCCGATACCGATATGGTCGAACTGACCCCAGATATGAAGGAACTGTTTGACTGTTGGATCTGCCTCACTCCGAGTCAGAAATCAGCAGCCATCCAAATGTTCAAAGCAATGAGCCATGACACGGAATAATTGGAAGCCTTCGGGCTTCTTATTTTTTTGCCTTCTTTACATACGCACAGAGTGGTAAATATCACTCAGAAAAGCGTATTTGCATTATAATAATAGGGCGCCGGCTCCGTGCTGCCGTAGCCTGTGGGTTTCTTGCCACAGTTACAATTTTGCAGCGGGAGGAGGTGAAACCGTATGCCCCGGTATCTCAGACAGGGTTAGGGCGCAGCCGGGAGAATGGTCGGATGGTAGGAAAAAATGCGGTTTTCCGGAGGCGATTTATCCGCCGGGAAACCGCTCTTTTATATGTTTTGTGCATTTATACAAAAATGCAGGATTCTGCAAAAACGTATCTACATTTTCGCAGAATCTGCTTGCAATTTCGCAGAGTATGTGTTATACTATTTTTACACCGAACACTTTACTGTGTTAACGGACAACACAAACGAAAGGAAGAACACGCAATGAAACAGAGATTTTGGACCAGATGTCTGTCCCTGCTGCTGGTAGCCTGCCTGATATTGGGCTTGATGCCGGCTGCCTACGCGGCAGACAAAACCGTAACCTTCGAGGAAATCCCTGCAAGCGAAGTTCCTGCCAGCCTGATGCTCGAAGGCAACCAGGCGGCCATCGAAGAAACGGAGAAACCGGACCCGGATGAGATCGTCCGTGTGTCCATCGTGCTGGAGAAAGCACCTGTCCTGGACAAGGGCTACTCCACCATGGGCCTTGCCGCCAACGGAGCGGCTCAGACCTACCGGGAAAGTCTGCTGGCGGACCAGCAGGCTGTACAGACCCGGATCTCCAAGGCCATCGGCTCCGAGCTGGATGTGGCCTGGAACCTGACCCTGGCAGGCAACATTATCTCCGCCAATATTCGCTACGGCGACCTGGAGAAGATTGCCGCCACCCGGGGCGTTTCCCAGGTGGTGCTGGAGACCAAGTATGAGCCCTGCGAGACCGAGGAGGGCACGGCACAGCCCAACAACGGCACCTCCACCGTCATGACCGGGGCAAGCACCGTTTGGGCCTCCGGCTACACCGGAGCCGGCTCCCGAATCGCCATCATCGACACCGGTCTGGACACCGACCACGAGGCCGTGGACAACGGCGCTTACCTCTACGCCCTGGAAAGCAACGCCAAGGCCGCCGGCATGACCACCGAGGACTACATGGCCTCCCTGAATCTGCTGGACGAAGACGAGATCGCAGCCGTCCTGCCCCAGCTCAACATCTACAAGGGCTACAACGATGTGGACGGCAACTTTAAGAAGGACGAGACCCTGACCGCTGACGTACTGAATCTCAACGACAAGATTCCCTTCGCCTATAACTACATTGACCGGGATCTGGATGTGACCCATGACAACGACCAGCAGGGCGGCCACGGCTCTCATGTGGCCGGCATTGCCGCCGCCAACCGGTATGTGCCGGAGGGTGAGGACTATGTGCCCTCCATGGAATCCACCTTTATGGTCGGCGCAGCTCCCGACGCCCAGCTCATCGTCATGAAGGTCTTCGGCAAGGACGGCGGCGCTTACGACTCCGACTATATGGCCGCCATTGAGGACGCCATTTTGCTGGACTGCGACGTGGTGAACCTGTCCCTGGGTTCTGCCAATCCTGGCTTCACCACCAACGCCTACTATCAGAAGATCATGGACAAGCTGGCCGAGTGCGACACCGTGGTCAGCATGTCCGCCGGCAACAACGGAGCCTGGCCGGAGTATTCCGCCAACGGCTACCTGTATGCCGAGGATGTGAACCTCCACACCGGCGGCTCCCCCGGCGCTTACACCAACGCCTTCACCGTGGCCTCCGTGGATAACGCCGGTATGACCGGCTACTGCTTCCAGGCCGCCGGCCGGGATGTAGTCTACACCGAGACCGGAATTTATAACAGCAAGTTCGTCACCCTGGACACCTCCGAAGACGGCTCCGGAACGGAGCAGCCCTATGTCTTCCTGGACAGTCTGGGCTATCCTGAGGATTACGAGGGCATCAATGTCACTGGCAAGATCGTCTTCATCTCCCGAGGCATCAGCTCCTTCTCCGAAAAGCTGACCAATGCCGACAAAGCCGGTGCCGCTGCATGTGTCATTTACAACAATGTACCCGGCGGAGCCATCAACATGGACCTGTCCCAGAGCTACGCCCGGATTCCCTGCGTGGGCATCACCAAGGCCGACGCCGACGCCATCCGTGCCGCCAGCACCCCTGTAAAGGACGACGAGGGCAACGTGCTTTATTACACCGGCACCCTGACCGTGGGCAACAAAATAGGCACCAGCATCAATCTGTCCCAGGACAATGTGTACACCATGAGTGCTTTCAGCTCCTGGGGCGTGCCCAGCAACCTGAACCTGAAGCCGGAGATCACCGCCCCCGGCGGCAACATCTACTCCATCGATGGTGCAACCACCAAGACCAACCAGTACGTCATCATGAGCGGCACCTCCATGGCTGCTCCCCACAACGCTGGTCTGGTGGCCCTGCTGTGCCAGTACTTCCAGGAGACCGGACTGCCTGAGAAACTGGGTGTCTCTCCCCGGACTCTGGCCCAGAGCCTGCTGATGTCCACCGCTACCCCCATTTTGGACGAGATCTCCGGCCTGCCCTATCCCGTGATCCAGCAGGGTTCCGGCCTGGGCAATGTCAACGACGCCATGAACGCCTCCTCCTATGTTATGGTTGAAGGCCAGCCTGACGGCAAGGTGAAGGCTGAGCTGGGCGACGATCCCGACCGCACCGGCGTCTACACCTTTGACTACACCCTGTACAATCTGACGGATGCCGATCAGAAGTACACCCTGAATACCGACGTGTACACCCAGGACTATGCCCAGTTCTACCTGGAGAACTACGGCGAGGAGGACTGGTATACCGACTACACCCTGACAAAGCTCTCCGCCGTCACCACCTATTGCGTCAACGGCAAGGAGGTTCTGCCTGAAGCCGGTGAGCTGACCGGCCTGGACTTCAACGGCGATGGCAAAATCAACGAGGCTGACGCGCAGGCAATTCTCGACTACGCCGTGGGCAAGCTGGACAGCCTTGCCAACCAGGACAAGGCCGACCTGAACGAGGACGGCAAGATCACCGCCTATGATGCGGAGCTGTTCCTGAGCCGCCTTGGCAAGCACACCGTAACCCTGCCCGCTAACGGTGAAGTCACTGTCACCGTCACCATCACCCTGCCCGACTCCGTGAAGGAGGAACTGGACAAGATCTTCACCAACGGCGCTTATATTGAGGCTTATGTGTACGCCACTCCCTTTGCTACCGAAGAGGGCGTCCTGGCCTCCGCTCACTCCATTCCCGTGCTGGCCTTCTACGGCGGCTGGGACGAGCCCAATATGTTCGACCGTGTAACCCACACGGAGCTGGCCACCGGCACCAACGAGAAGTACTCCTACATCCCCGGTGCCTCCGACAACAACTATGTGGCGGTCTCCCACGTTAACGATGATCCCCACAATCTGTACTACCTGGGCGGCAACCCCTACGCTGAGGATGACGAATATCTGCCTGAGCGCAACGCCATCCGCTCCAATGCAGGGGACGCCATTACCGCTCTGAACTTCTGCCTCATCCGTGCCGCCGGCGGTCTCCGTTCCGCCATCACCAATGTGGACACCGGCGAAATTTATGCCTACGAGGAGTTTGACCACGTTTATCCCGCTTTCTTCTTCTCCAACTATGGCTCCTGGCAGAACTACAGCCAGTCCGTAGTACCCGGCGTCGCCGATGACGAGGACTGGATGGTCACAGACAAGGAGGGCAATCCCCTGCCCGAAGGCACCACCGTGGAGCTGATGGTTCAGGCTGCCCCTGAGTACTATCTGAACGATGACAACGCTACCATCAATTGGGATGAAATCGATCCCGAGAACACCACCCTCTCCCTCCAGGTCACCGTGGACAACACCGCTCCGGAGCTTAAGGAGCTGTCCGTGATTTCCGTGACCGACCCCGACACCGGCAAGTTCCAGGGCGACTTCGTGGAAGCCGTGGTGCAGGACAACCAGTATGTTGCTGCCCTCCTGCTGATGACCCCCGGCGGCACCAAGGTCATTGCCCGTCAGAGTGCCAACCAGACCGTAAAGGGCGTTGAGTCCCGGATCCGTCTGGACTACACCGGTGCCTTCGGTTCCACCTTCAAGCTGGCCGTTGTGGACTACGCCGGCAACGCCACCTACTACAATGTAAACGTCTCTGAGCCTTTCACCGGCCCCACCGCCACCCTGATGGGTTCCACCCAGGTATTTGCGGGCGGTCAGTGGCAGCGCTTCTCCAGCGACGCAAACTTCGACTGTGAAACGCTCTACAGCCCCGGTATCACCATCGCGGGTGCTGCCTACGGCGACGGCTATCTCTTCTACTCCGCCACGGAGCTGCGCGGCTATCAGTCGGTGCCCTGCATTTTTGTGGTGGACTACCCCAGCTTCGAGAATCCCGTGAAGATCGGTAAGGTCTCCGGCTCTCCCTGGTATGACGCCACCGTGCAGAATCTGTGCTACAACACCGACGACCAGAGCCTCTACCTCATCCGCGGAGGTCAACTGGTGAACGTGGATGTGGCCACCGGCAAAGAAACCGTGGTTGCCTACATCGACACCGATCTGGACCTCAGTGGTCTGGACTACAGCGAGACCGAGCACTGCTTCTATGTGGTGGGCGCGGAGTATGCTTATGACTTTGAAGCCCAGCAGTTCGCCTGCCCCACCGGCCTGTACACCTTTGCCCTGCCTGAGGAAAGCCAGGACATCACCCTGACCCAGGTGGCCGACTTTGGCATCTGGCCCGCCATTGGCAGCAAGCTGGCACTGGACGAAAAGCAGAACGCCGCCTACATTCTCCGGGGCGGCAACCTGGAAGACGACCTGTTCACCTACGAGTTTGAGACCAAAACCCTGACCCAGACCGGCAAGCTGGATAGCCACGGCAGCATGTTCCTGGAGCCTGATCCCGACGAGGCCAACAGCATCACCCGGGACGAGCCCACCTCTCTGGCCCTCAGTGCCGATGCCATGAACCTGTTTGTGGATGGCCAGAAGAGCCTGGTGGCCGAAGTCAGCCCCTGGTGCCTGAAGGACAAGAGTGTGGTCTGGACTTCCTCCGATCCCGCCGTGGCTGCCGTGGATGAAAACGGCACCATCACCGGTCTGAAGGAAGGCACCGTCACCATCACCGCCGCCTCCAAGCTGGATGCGTCCATCAATGCCACCTGCACCGTCACCGTCATCGGCTCCAGCTTCACCATCCGTGCCGTTGGCAACAACAAGGGCGAAAGCACCCTGTTCACCTATGACCTGAATGCCGGCAAGGCCACCGACAAGATCGCCGTCACCGACGAAAACGGCAAGGCCCTGCCTGTGGAGAATGCCTCCCTGGATTCCACCGGCAAGCTGTGGGTTCAGGACAACGTGGCCGATGAAACCGGCAAGGGCTATCGCCTGCACACCATCGACACCGCCACCGGCAAGGCCACCTTCATCTCCCCTGAGAACACCAACAACTATGCCGCTGGCTCCATGCTCTTCAGCGACCTGGCTGTAGATGACACGCAGAACGTGATTATGGCCGTTAACGGTGAGCAGCCCATCTTCTTCAGTGAGAATCCGGAAAAAAATGACATCGGCACTTCCTGGTTCAAGAATATCAGCAGCGAGGGCTTTGTGGGCATGGCAGCCGGCGAAACCTGGAATTATTATGGATCCAACTACACCCGGTTCTACGCTCTGGACGCCGCCGGTCAGATCATTACCTGCGATCTGAGCTACTCCACCTGGTTCGGCGGCTGGACCATCACAATGGCCTACTACGAGTTTGACAAAGAAATGACCTTCACCGCCGATGAGAACGGCGTGTATCAGGACACCCTGGTCTACAACGCCGACACCGACACGCCCATCCTGTTCCACTACACCGAGGACGCTACCCAGGTCTACGCCCTGAGCCTGGACAAGGCCACCGAGTCCGTCTCCCCCATCCTGCTGGGCGAAATCAAGGGCTTCGACACCGTAGCCGCCTATGAGATCGTCTACACCGGAGCCGCCCAGGAGACTGCCGCTCCCACCGTGGATACTCAGGCCCAGCAGATTCTCCTGACCACCGCTGAAGAAACCATCCCCATGGGCACCACCAACGTGTCCACCGGTTCCCCCGTAAAGCAGGATGACGGCATTGTCTCCGTGGCCATTCGCGCCGAGGAAGACGCCGCCTCCGGTATGCTGGAGATCGCTCTGGACGAGAACGCCACCCTGGTGGGTCTGGAAAGCGCCGTCCTCAGCAGCTACACCGAGAAGGACGGCAATGTGACCTTCGCCTACGCCGACTACGACACCATCGCCAAGGGCGAAACGGTTGCGGTTCTCCGGGTGAAGCTGAATGATAGCAAGTCCACCGTCACCCTGACGGAGACCGAGCGCAGCGGCAAGGCTCTGGAGGAGAAGACCACCCTTATCCTCCGCAACTGCGACGGCAAGACCGACTGCCCTAGCGCAGCCTTCTCCGACCTGAACACCGGCGCGTGGTACCACGAGTACACAGACTTTGTTCTGGAAAACGGCCTGATGAATGGCATGGGCGGCGGTAAGTTCGCCCCCAACGGCACCGTCACCCGGGCTATGGCCGTGACCATGCTCTACCGACTGGCCGGAGAGCCGGAGGTCAAGAGTGCCGCCCCCTTCACCGATGTGGCCGATGGCAAGTACTACACCAAGGCCGTGGCCTGGGCATATGAGAACGGCATCGTCAAGGGTATGACGGACAAGCTCTTCGCTCCCAACGCGGATGCCACCCGGGAGCAGCTTGTGACCTTCCTGTACCGCTATGCTCAGTTCGCAGGTATGGACACCTCCGCAAAGGCTGACCTCTCCACCTTCGCCGACGGCACCTCCGTCTCCAACTTCGCCGTGGACGCCATGACCTGGGCTGTTGGCGCGGGTCTGGTAGAGGGCATGGGCAACAACAAGCTGGCACCCAAGGCCAATGCCGTCCGGGTTCAGTTGGCTGCCCTCATTTACCGGTTTGTAAAGTAATCCCTTCGCTTCTCACTTGTTCTCATCTTTTTCCTTTCTAACGGTTCAGGCCCCGGCCCCCCGCCGGGGCCTGAATCAAATCCCCGCCCCACGGGTGCGGAACGGTATTTTTCCGTTTATCTCTGTAGGGCCCGGCGATAGGAACCGATTCAAACTGCGCGCCTATGCGAATCCGTAATATCCTGTGTTTTTTTCGGTTCTGCTCTATCCCGTCAGGCTTCGGTCCGGATATATCCGGACCCTACAGATGCAGTGCGGTAAATTTCAATTTTGAGTACATTTTCCACCTAATCCTGATTTAACAGATTGGAGGTGTTGCGTCTGGACGGAAAACCTGCTACAATACAGATACGCAAGGAAGAAGGGGGCGTACCTGTGGAGGTAATCATTTATAAGGAGCCCTGCTGGCTGTTGGAGGCGGCGGAGCTGGTGTACAGTCTGGTGAACGGAATCCCCGCAACGAAGCTGGCCGGTTCCGGCCCCCACTGCATCCCGCCGGAGGACGTGGCCCGGATCCAGGCAATCGCCTGTGCCACGATCGATCCGGAGGATGAGCTGGTGCAGTATTACTTCCAGGGCGTGCCTCTGGAGGGCTTCTCCGGCAGGCTTTCCTGCCTGGGCTGCGTGATGCTTTACAGCTCACTGCCTGTAGGCTGTTCCCGGCCGGAGGACTATGCCGCTTTCATCCGGGAAGCCTGGCGTACCCGTATGGATTCCGGTTTTCATGTGGACGGCATAGACGGCTTCACCCTGAGCCTTGAACCGGCGGAGGGAAAGCCCATGTCCCTGGCAAAGGAGCTTTCGGTCCTGCAGGCACCGGAGCTTTACAAAATGCAGCTTTTGGAGGTGTTTTCCGCCTTTGACCAGCATCTGGAGCAACTGGCCCGGCTACTGACCCCGGTGGCGGAGGCGCTCCCGGAGCTGATGGCCCCCTGGGTCAAGTCGGTTTCCGCTCTGGCAAAGGAGTGGGAAACCTTCTTCCGGTTAAACTCCCCCCAGGAGTTTTTCCTCCACCGGGCCAGAATGCCGGATGTCAGTACGGAGAAGCTGGAGATTGCGTTCCGATTCCTGTCCCCCGGCGCGTCCCCCGGCAAATATTCCGAGGACCGCCACCACGCCTGGTTTCATCTGGGCGTCAGCATGGAGCCCAGTCTGGAGTCTCCCGGCAGCGCCCAATCTCCGGAGGAGTGGGAGCTGACAGCCGTCCGGCTCATGGCAAACTCCGCCCGCATGGAGATGCTTCGGCTGATGATGGAGCGGCCCATGAGCGGCCAGGAGCTGGCCCAGAAGCTGAACCTGAATTCCGGCTCCGTGTTCCGGGACCTTAACAGCCTGTATAACGCCCGACTGCTGCTGCAGGAATCCAACGGCAGCCGCAACTATTACCGCACCAATATGTCTACCATCCGCCAAATTACCGAGCATCTGGTAAACCACATTCAGTCCGGCACCGGCTCCTGAAGCCCACCCGTACAAAAACCATCGTCCCCCCAGTGCAAACGCACCGGGGGGACGATGTTGCTTTCAGGGAGACAGCACCAGCCGTCTGCAGGCCGCGGCCAGGGACTGGAGCGTGTTGCAGGACACCATCTGGCACAGGGATGCCATGGTCCGGACGCTTCCGATATACTGCCATTTGCTTTCGGGAATGGGATTCAGCCAGATGAGATGCCCCGCCTGCCGCTTTGCCTTCAGGACGGCGGCGGCTGCCCGGGGCTGGTCGATGGATTTGGTATCGGAGAGAATCAGCAGGGTGGTTGCCGGTCCCAGCACCGCCGGTTTTTTGGCGCAGAGCTTTTCCAATGCGGTCCCCAGGTCCGTGCCTCTGCCGTAGACGCCGGAATCCCGGACATAGCTGCGAAACAGGTCCATATTTTGCAGACTGAAGGCGTCGGCTTCAAATATATCCTCCGAAAACAGGAAGGTACGGGAGCTGTCCGACGCCTGGCCCAGGGACTGGATGAACCGCAGGGCAAACTCGGAAAACTGGACCATGGAGCCGGAAACATCGCACAGCATCACCATCTGTCTGCGGCGGCGTCGCTTCCGCTTGTATTTCAGCCGGTAGAGATTGCCGCCGGTCTCCAGTCCCTTGCGGATGGTACGGCGGAAGTCCAGGACGGCACTGTGGCCGCTGCCCTTTCGCTGGGCGGTCAATTCTCCGTTAATCTGCCGGGAGATGTCCTGGATGATGGAAATGGCCTTGGGTATCTCCGTGTCCCGGAATTGCGAAATGTCCCGGTACAACAGGCCCAGCTCCGGGTCCATTGCTGCCGCGCCCACGGCCCCGTCCTCCAGAAGCATCTGCTGCTCCAGAATGGCCCGGGCAAATACGGAGTGAATGAAGTTGCCATAGAGGGCGGGATTCCGTTCCAGATTGTCCTTATACTTTTCCGTGATGCCCTGAAGCCGCTGCCGAACCTCCCGGGGCAGCGTGGCGTAGGCATTGCGCTGCGCCTCGTCAAAATCCATGGGCTGTCCGTTAAACTGCAGCTCCCGCTCCGATTCCCGCCGCTGATGCTCCAGATTTCTCTCTTCCTCATGGTGCTTTTTGGCCTGCTCCTTCATGACCTCCTCCGACACGAAGAAGCCGTCAAAGGCCCGGTCAAAGGCCAACTGATCCTCTCTGGATTTGGCAAAAACCGTCCGCAGGGCGGTCTTCACCAACTCCCGGTCTTCAAAGCCAATGGCAATCAGAATCTGCCCGGCGTCCGCCGTTTCCTGGGGACTGACCACCAGCCCCTCCAGGCGCAGGATTCTGGAAAAGGCTGACAGCTTTTCCAGATAGACCTCCGGCTCAGCCATGGTGATGTCCCCCGCAGCTTCCGCCGCAACCGCAGCCGGAGGACTGACCGGCCTCCTCCAGTGCGGAAAGATCCTCGTTGTTTTTCAGCACAAAGCCGGAGGTGCGCCGCAGGGCGTCGGGGGTCAGCTCCCGGATGCCCAAAGCGTCCAGGGCCGCTGCCCAGTCCAGGGCCTCGGCAATGGAGGGCTTCTTCAAAATGGCCTCATTGGACCGGAGCCTTTGCAGTGCCAGGGCCACCTGGGCGCAGAGCCGGTCATCCACATGGGGCAGCTTGGCCCGGAGAATGGCCAGTTCCTTTTCCATGGTGGGATAGTCGATATACAGATAGGCGCACCGCCGCCGCAGGGCATCGGAAAGGGGCCTTGTCCGGTTGGAGGTCAGCACCACAAAGGGCACCGACCTGGCCCGCACCGTGCCGATCTCCGGAATGGACACCTGCATTTCCGACAGCAGCTCCAGCAAAAAGGCTTCAAATTCCTCGTCGGCCTTGTCAATTTCATCGACCAACAGCACCACCGGCTTTTCCGACCGGATGGACCGCAGCAGGGGCCGCTCCAAGAGATAGTCGTCACTGAACAGGGTCTGGGTCAGCTTATCCTTGTCGGTGCTGCCCATGTTCATCTGGATGGAAAGAAGCTGCTTCTGGTAGTTCCACTCGTAAAGGGCCTTGCTCTCGTCCAGGCCCTCATAGCATTGCAGCCGCACCAGCTCCCGCTCCAGCACCGCCGCCATGACCTTGGCAATCTCCGTCTTGCCCACACCGGCGGCGCCCTCGATGAGCAGCGGCCGCCCCAGCTTCAGGGCCACATACAGCACCGTGGCCAGGGTGTCGTCATAGATATAATTCTGTTGGTTGATTCTCTGCTTCAGTGTTTCAAAGTCCATGATTTTCCTCCGTAGCACCACTTTTTCATCGGTTATTGGCCTGATTATACCAAATCCTCCGGGGAAACACAACAGAAATATTTGGCAGGGTCAGAGCCTCCGAATGACACCGCAGGCAATTTTACTTCCCGGATTTCCCGATGGCTGGGTGCTGAAATCATCGGGTCCGCTGTGAATCACCACGGTTCTTCCGACAATTTCCTCCACGCGGAACCGCTCTGTCAGCACCTGCATCCAGGCCCGCCCCCTGTTTTCCAGCAGCGGCGGTAAATCTCCGGCATGAAGCGGATGGGGCTCGTTTTTTGGATTGAAGTGGTTCCCGGTTTGGGAAAAGCCCGGCCCTGCGCAGCTCCCGCCCTCGTGGATATGAAAGGCAAAGAAGCCGGTCTTCCCGTCTTGGGGAAGGCCGCGAATGTCCGCGGTCACCAGGGTTCCGCAGGGCATTTGGCAAAACTTTACCACACCCCGCAGATTCGCGCCCCTGACATACGCGATTGCGTCCGGACAAATGCTCCGGTTCATACAGATCACCCCTGTCAGTCTATGGAGAGAAGAACGATTCTGACACCGCCGGTGCATGATCGCTTGCACCAACTGTAGGGGAGGGTCATTGCGAAGAACGATCATTTTGCGGTCTTTCAAAGGCCCGGCTGGGTTAAGTCGATACGCGTTTTTTAAAAAACATCCCCTGTTTGGAACGCTTGTGGAACTCTCCCGGAATAGGGCTGGAACTTGCCCCGAGTATAATAAGGGCCAATAAGCGGTACAGCCGCAAATAAATTTGGGAGGCATATCATCATGTATTTTAACGCGATTGCGAAAATTGTTTCTGACCGTACCGGCTGCGACATTTCTGCCGTGAAGCCCGAAAGCACCTTCACCGAGCTGGGCATCGACTCTCTGGATACCGTGGAGCTGCTGATGAATCTGGAGGACGAGCTGGGCATTGAGATCGAGCTGGACCAGCCGGTGGCCACGCTGGACGACCTGGATAAGTTCATCCAGAGCAAGCAGGGGTAAGCCATATGGTGAGGTCAGCAATTTGTGAGCTGCTGGGCATCGAATACCCCGTATTTCAGGGAGGCATGGCTTGGATCGCTGACGGTAAACTGGCCGCTGCCGTGTCAAATGGCGGCGGCCTCGGTATTATCGCGGCGGGCAACGCCCCCGGCAGCTATGTCCGGGAGCAGATTCATGTGGCCCGGTCCATGACTCGCAAGCCCATCGGTGTGAATGTCATGCTCATGAGTCCCTTTGCTGATGAGGTGGCAGGCATCGTGGCGGAGGAAAAGGTGGAGGTCGTCACCACCGGCGCGGGAAATCCGTCCAAATACATGAAGCTCTGGAAGGATGCCAACATCAAGGTCATCCCGGTGGTGGCCTCCGTTGCCATGGCGAAGCTCATGACCCGTCTGGGCGCGTCGGCCCTGATCGCCGAGGGCGGGGAAAGCGGCGGCCATGTGGGGGAGCTTACCACCATGGTGCTGGTGCCCCAGGTTTGTGACGCCACCACCCTGCCTGTGCTGGCAGCCGGCGGCATTGCCGATGGTAGGGGGGTAGCCGCGGCCTTTATGCTGGGCGCCTGCGGCGTACAGATGGGAACCCGGTTCCTCAGTGCCTGCGAGTGTACCATCCATCCCAACTACAAAGAAAAAATCCTGAAGGCCACCGACCTGTGCACCATGGTCACGGGCAAACGGCTGGGACACCCGGTACGCAGCCTGCGCACCCAGTTCGCCAGAGAATACGCCAAGGCGGAATACGGCGGTATGCCCGATGAGGAACTGGAAGCCCTGGGCACCGGTGCTCTGCGTCTGGCGGTGCAGGAGGGCGACAACGAACGGGGTTGCTTCCTCTCCGGTCAGATCGCCGCCATGGTTCGTCAGGAGCAGCCCGCGGCACAGATCGTAAAGGAAGTGATGGAGGAGGCTGAACCCATCCTCCGGAGGGCAGCGTCATGGGTCAAATAGCCTTTGTTTTCTCCGGTCAGGGAGACCAGTATCCTGGCATGGGGATGGAGCTATATGAACGGTATGAAACGGCCGCCCGGGTGTTTCGGATGTGCGACGCGCTGCGGCCCGGAACCATGGCCCAGTGCTTTGAGGGAACGGCGGAGGAGCTGAAGGAGACGGTCAACACCCAGCCCTGCCTCTTTGCCATGGAGCTGGCAGCAGCCGCCGTGCTGCTGGAAAGGGGAATTACCCCCCATGCCGTGGCGGGCTTCTCCCTGGGAGAAGTGACCGCCGCAACGGTGGCCGGTCTCTTTGACCGTCAGACCGGTTTCCGACTGGTTTGCAGGCGGGGCCAACTGATGCAGGCCGAAGCGGAGAAGCTGGATACCGCCATGGCGGCGGTGGTCAAGCTGACGCCGGAAACCGTCACTGCCCTCTGCGCCAAATATCCGGGGTTCTACCCCGTGAATTTCAACTGTCCAGGTCAGGTCACGGTTTCCGGACTGGCATCCCGGATGCCCGACTTCTTCGGGGATGTAAAAGCTGCCGGAGGCCGCGCCCTGCCCCTGAAGGTAAAGGGTGCCTTCCACAGCCCCTATATGCGGGAGGCAGCCGCCGCCTTCGGGGCGGAGCTGGCAAAGGCGAAGATTCGGCAAAGCCAAATCACGCTTTACTCCAACGTAACGGCGGAGCCTTACACCGGCGACCCGGCGGCACTGCTGGCAAAGCAGATTGAAAGCCCCGTGCAGTGGGAGAAGCTCATCCGGAATATGATCGCCTCCGGCATTGACACCTTCATCGAAATCGGCCCGGGAAAAACCCTGACAAATATGATAAAGAAGATTGATACGCAGGTCAAAACCTACTGTGTATCGGAAATAAATGTCCTTTTTTCGGAGGTAGCGACATGCTGAAAGGAAAGGTAGCCATTGTAACCGGCGGTTCCCGGGGCATCGGTGCCGCCATTGTCCGGAAGTTTGCGTCCCTGGGGGCGAACGTGGCGGTGATCTACGCGGGAAACCACCAGGCGGCAGAAGCGGTCTGCGCCGGATGCAGGGAAGCCTACGGCGTGGAGGCCAAAGCCTATCCATGTGATGTTTCCGACTTTGAAGCGGTCAAAAACACCGTGTCCGCCGTGAAGGCCGACTTCGGCACGGTTCATATTCTGGTCAACAATGCCGGTATCACAAGAGACGGTCTCATTGCCAGGATGAAGGAATCGGAGTTTGACGCGGTGCTGGACACCAATCTGAAGGGCGCGTTCAATATGATCCGCCACTGTACCGGCCTGTTCCTGCGCAATCGCGAGGGCTGCATCCTCAACATCAGCTCTGTCTCCGGCCTCACGGGAAACGCGGGCCAATGCAATTATGCCGCGTCCAAATCAGGTCTCATCGGCCTGACCAAGTCGGTAGCCAAGGAGCTGGCCCCCAAGGGGATCCGCTGCAACGCCATTGCCCCCGGCTTCATTCGGACGGACATGACCGAAACCCAGGATGCCAATCCCCTGCTGGCCATGATTCCCCTGGGAACCATGGGAAAGCCGGAGGATGTGGCAGACGCCGCCGCCTATCTGGCGCAAGCCAACTATGTCACCGGCGAGGTCCTCCGTGTGGACGGCGGCATCGCCATGTAAGGAGAAGCGTATGAACGAAAATCGTAGAGTTGTTGTGACCGGCATGGGTGCCATCACCCCCGTGGGCAACAGTGTTGCGGAGGCCTGGGAGAATCTGAAGGCCGGAAAAAACGGCATCGGCCCCATTACACGGTTTGATACGGAGAATTTTAAGGCCAAGCTGGGGGCGGAGGTGAAGGATTTTGACCCCGCTCAGTATCTGGAGCGGAACGACATCCTGCGCACCGACCGCTATGCCCAGTTCGCGGTGGCAGCGGCGCAGCAGGCCGTGGAGGAAAGCGGAATTGAAGGAACGGTGGCCCCGGAGCGTTTCGCGGTGCAGTTCGGCACCGGCATCGGCGGCATCGGCACCTTTGAGACAGAGTTCTCCAAGCTGATGCAGCGGGGCCCCAAGCGGGTGTCTCCCCTGTTTGTACCCATGATGATTGCCAACATGGCATCGGGTCTGATCGCCATCCGCCACAACTGCCAGGGCAGTGCCATGCCCTCCGTCACCGCCTGCGCCTCCGGCTCCAACGCCATCGGCGAGGCCATGCGCATGATTCGCCACGGGTATGCCGACGCGGTCATCACCGGCGGCGCGGAGGCCAGCATCACCCCGTCTGCCGTGGCCGGGTTTGTAAATATGCAGGCCCTCTCCGTGTCGGAGAACCCCGACGAGGCTTCCCTGCCCTTTGACAAGCGCAGAGGCGGCTTCGTCATCGGCGAAGGCGCCGTGGCCCTTGTTCTGGAGGAATATGAACACGCCAAGGCCCGGGGTGCCAAAATCTACGGCGAGGTCTGCGGCTACGGCTCCACCTGTGACGCCCACCACATCACCGCACCCCATCCGGAGGCCCGGGGCGGCACCCGGGCTATGGTGGAGGCCATGGCTGAGGCGGGCTACACCGGGCAGGATGTGGTATATGTAAACGCCCACGGCACCGGCACCCCCATGAACGACGCCGTGGAGACCATCGCCATCAAAAACGCCCTGGGCGACGATGCTGCCCACCGGGCCTATGTCAGCTCCACCAAGTCCATGACCGGACATATGCTGGGAGCCGCCGGTGCCATCGAGGCCATGGTCTGCCTGCTGGCTCTGGGAGAGGGCATGATACCCCCTACCATCAATCTGCTGCAGCAGGACGAGAAATGCGACCTGAACTGCGTGCCCAACAAGGCGGTGAAAGCGGAGATTACCCTGGCCCTGTCCAACTCCCTGGGATTCGGCGGACATAACGCGTGTCTGGCCTTCAGAAAGGTGTAAGGTATGAAAGAATCCGATATTCGCAGATACGCCCAGCTCATGAAGGAGCTGGAGCTTACCGGGCTGGAAATCACCGAGGACAATAAGGTGGTGCGGCTGGAGCGGACTGTTCCCATGGTGGGGTATCAGCCCGCCGCCGTGGAACCGCCTGTACCTGCCGCAAAGGAAGCTGCCGATTATATCAGCGTCAAATCTCCCATCGTGGGCCTGTTTTACGCCGCCCCCGCCGAAAACGCGGACCCCTATGTGTCCCTGGGCGACCGGGTGAAGAAGGGCCAGACCCTCTGCATCGTGGAGGCCATGAAGCTGATGAACGAAATCTGCGCCGAGTATGACGGCGTGGTCTCCGAAATCTGCGTGACCAACGGGCAGATGGTGGAATACGGAACGGAGCTGTTCCGGATTACGAGGTAAATCTATGAACCGTGAAGAAATTATGACCGTTTTGCCCCACAGGGACAATATGCTGCTGCTGGATGAGGTGGTTCGGGAGGACGAAACCGCCGTGGGCCATTACACCGTCCGGGGCGACGAATTCTTCCTGAAGGGTCACTTCCCCGGCAACCCCATCGTTCCCGGCGTGATCCTCTGCGAGATTCTGGCCCAGTCTGCCTGCGTTTTACTGCGGGACGTTATGACCGGGGGAAAGCTGCCTGTGTACACGGGGCTAAACAATGTGAAGTTCCGTTCCCCGGTTCGGCCCGGCGACACCATCGAGACCCGGTGCCATATCAAGCGGGCCAAGCACCCTTTCTACTTTGCCGAGGGCACGGTCACGGTGGAGGGCCGTCTGTGCGTCAGCGCGGAGTTTTCCTTTGCCATTACAGGAGCGTAACGTATGTTCTCAAAGATACTCATTGCCAACCGGGGCGAAATCGCCGTCCGCATCATCCGGGCCTGCAAGGAAATGGGCATCGCCACGGTGGCGGTCTACTCCGAGGCGGACCGGAACGCCCTGCATGTGGAGCTGGCGGATCAAAGCTACTGCATCGGCGGCCCCGAGGCTGCCGACAGCTATTTGAACGAAGCTCAGATTATCAGCACCGCCATTCTGGCCGGTGCCCAGGCCATCCACCCCGGCTACGGTTTTCTCTCCGAAAACGCCCATTTTGCCCGTATGTGCCGGAAAAACGGCCTGGTCTTCATTGGCCCGGCTCCGGAAAGCATGGAGCGGCTCAGCGACAAGGCGGTTCTGAAGGAGCTGTTCCGCGACACCGGCCTTACGGTAATCCCCGGCACCAAAGCATTGGCATCCCCGAAGGAAGCGGAAGCCCAGGCGGAAAGAATCGGCTACCCCGTCATGCTCAAAGCCTGCGCAGGCGGCGGCGGCCGGGGCATCCGGCTGGTCCGTTCCCCCGACGAGCTGGAGGATGTCTGGCATCAGGCCACCGCAGAGGCGATCAGTGCCTTCGGCGACGGCTCGGTCTATCTGGAGAAATATGTATATCCTGCCCGCCATGTGGAGCTGCAAATCCTGGCCGATGAGCAGGGAAACGTGGTTTGCCTGGGGGAGCGGGACTGCTCCCTGCAGCGGCGCAACCAGAAGCTCATCGAGGAGACCCCCTCCCCTGCCGTCACGGACGCCCAGCGAACAAGCATCATGACGCTGGCCGTTGAGGCCGTAAAAAAAATCGGCTATGTAGGCGCGGGAACCCTGGAATTTCTGCTGGACAGAGACGGAAATTTCTGGTTCATGGAAATGAACGTGCGGCTCCAGGTGGAGCACTGCGTCACGGAAATGCTCACCGGCTTCGACCTGGTAAAATGGCAGATTCGGATTGCGGCAGGTATCCCCCTGAGCTTTACCCAGGCGGATATCCGCATACAGGGCTGCGCCATCGAGTGCCGGATCAACGCCCAAAGCTGCGGAACCCTCCAAATGCTGCACATTCCCGGAGGCCCCTCCGTGCGGTTTGATACCTGTCTGATCGAAGGAACCGCCGTATCCCCCTACTACGATTCCCTGCTGGGCAAGCTGATCGTATATGCCAAGACCCGGGAGGAGACCCTGCGGAAGCTCCGTGCCGCCCTGTGCGAGCTGGTCATCCGGGGGATTCCCACCAACATCGAGGAACAGCTCAGCATTGTGGGGGACGACCGCTTCACATCCGGCAATTATGACCTTACATTCATGGGCAATAGGTGAAAAACATGGCTTTGTTGAATTTCTTAAAACCCAAAAATCAGTTGGAGGAGGGCGGCCGCACCGTGGCCCCGGTGCATCAGGACGCGGGGGAGCCGGAAAAAACCTGTCCCAACTGCCACAAGCCCATCCCCCTGAGCCGCCTGTGGGAAAATCATCTGGTATGTCCCTGTGGGTATCACTTCCGCATGAAGGCCCGGCAGCGGATTACCACGGTGACGGATAAGGACAGCTTCCGGGAGCTGTTTTCCCACATCAAATCCGGAAATCCTCTGGACTTCCCCGGCTACACCGAAAAGCTGGAAACCATGCGCACCGCCAGCGGTGAGCAGGAGGCGGTACTCTGCGGTACCGCCTCCATAGGAAAGCAGCCCTGCTGTCTGTTCGTCATGGAGTCCTATTTCATGATGGGCAGCATGGGCAGTGCCGTGGGAGAGCGGATTGCCTCTCTGTTTGAATACGCCACGGCCCATCGTATGCCGGTGGTGGGCTTCACGGTGTCCGGCGGTGCCAGAATGCAGGAGGGACTTCTGTCTCTGATGCAGATGGCCAAGACCAGTGCAGCCGTGAAGCGTCACAGCGACGCGGGGCTTCTGTACATCGCCGTTCTCACCGACCCCACCACCGGCGGTGTGACGGCCAGCTTCGCCATGGAGGCGGACATCATTCTGGCAGAGCCGGGTGCCACCGTAGGCTTTGCCGGGGCTCGGGTCATCGAGCAAACCACCCGGAAAGCACTGCCCAAGGAATTCCAGAAGGCGGAATTTGTTTTGCAGCATGGATTTATCGACAGCATCGTGCCCAGAGGCCACCAAAAAACCCTGCTGTCTGAGATTCTGCGTCTGCACACGGGAGGATAAGACATTGACTCAAACACCTTATTCCAGGGTCAAGCTGGCCCGGGACAATGCCAGACCCACCGGGCTGGATTACATCCACAACATCTTCAAAGACTTTATTGAGTTCCACGGAGACCGCCGCTTCGGAGACGACCCCGCCGTTGTGGGGGGAATCGCCAGGCTGAACGACGCCCCCGTAACCGTCATCGCCATCGAGAAGGGACACACAGCCAAGGAGCGCAGCAGCCGCAATTTTGGCGCGCCACATCCGGAGGGGTATCGCAAGGCTCTGCGTCTCATGAAGCAGGCGGAGAAATTCGGCAGGCCCATTGTGTGCTTCGTGGACACCTCCGGAGCCTACTGCGGCATCGGTGCTGAGGAGCGGGGGCAGGGTCAGGCCATCGCAGAAAATCTGACGGAAATGACCACCCTCTGTGTGCCCATTCTCTCGGTGCTCATCGGCGAGGGCGGCAGCGGCGGCGCATTGGCTCTGGCTCTGGCCGACCGGGTCTGGATGCTGGAAAACGCGGTATATTCCGTGATTTCTCCCGAGGGCTGCGCCAGCATTCTGTGGAAGGACCCCACAAAGGCGGAGACCGCCGCAGCCAGTCTGAAGCTCACCGCCCAGGACGCCAAGAGACTGGGCATTATTGAACGAATCCTTCCGGAAAACGACTTGGGCAAACAGGCATTTTATGACCGCCTTCGGACCCTTCTGGCCCAAGAGGTGGACGCGCTTACAAATGACCCCGAGCTGGTCAGCAAGCGATATGACCGCTTCCGCCGGATTGGCGTGCCAGCGGTGTAAGGAGACAATATGAGCATTTATCAGAAATACTGCCGGGAAACCCTGGATGCCCGGGGTGGCCTCAAGGACATAACCCTGGACTATCCGGAGGATTTCAACTTCGGCTACGATGTGGTGGACGCCATAGCCCATGAGACGCCGGAAAAAACCGCCCTGGTCTGGTGCAATACGGAAAATGAGGAGCATATCTTTTCCTTCGCGGATGTAAAAGCCCAGAGCAACCGGATGGCCAACGTATTCAAGGCTGCCGGCATCGGGCGAGGCAGCCGTGTGATGCTGGTGCTGAAGCGTCACTATGAATACTGGTTCGCGGTGGTGGCCCTGCACAAGCTGGGAGCCACGGCCATTCCGGCCACCCATATGCTGACCGTGGAGGATTATGTCTACCGGATTCGGATGTCCAAAGTCGATGCCATTGTCTGCACCCCCCACAGCGATGTACCGGAGAAGCTCCGGGCGGCGGTTCAGCAGGCGCAGGCGGATTGCAGGCTCTGGTGCGTCCAGAAGGAGGTGGCAGGTTTTCGCAATCTGTCGGCAGAGGCGGCGCAGGCATCGGACACGCTGGTTCGGCAGCCCACCGCCGTTACGGATCCCATGCTGCTGTACTTCACCTCCGGCACCACAGGCTATCCCAAGGGTGTCATCCACGACTTTTCCTATCCCCTGGCCCACATCGTCACGGCGAAATACTGGCAGCAGGCGGAGGAAGGGGGCCTCCACTTTACCGTGGCCGAAACCGGCTGGGCGAAAGCCTCCTGGGGAAAAATCTACGGCCAGTGGCTCATCGGCAGTGCCGTCATGGTCTTTGATTTTGATAACTTTGAGCCCAAGCAGCTCACCGCCGTCATCAATCGCTACGGTGTCACCTCCTTCTGCGCCCCGCCTACGGTTTACCGCTACCTGGTTCGCAAGGGCATTCCGGATATGCCTACCCTGAAGCATGCCTCCACCGCCGGTGAAATGCTGGCTCCGGAGGTATTTCGGAAATTCACCCAGCGCACCGGTCTTCCCCTGTGCGAGGGCTACGGTCAGACGGAAACCACCCTGCTTATGGCAAATTTCAAAGGAACAGAACCGGTGGAAGGCTCTATGGGCACCATTTCCCCCTTCTACAACATCGCCCTGTGGGACAAAAACGGAAAGCCGGTTCCCGTGGGACAGATCGGAGAGGTGGTAATCATTCCGCCGAAAAACGGAAAGCAGGTGGGCGTATTCACCGGTTATCTGGACAACGACACCCAATACCGCCATGTGTGGCGGGGCGGCGTGTATCACACGGGAGACGCGGCTTACATGGACGAAAACGGACGCTACTGGTTCCACGGACGCTTTGACGACATCATCAAAACCGGCGGCTACCGGGTAGGCCCCTACGAGGTGGAAAACGTACTGATGGAGCACCCCGCCGTGGTGGAATGCAGCGTCATCGGTGTTCCCGATTCGCTGCGGGGTCAGGCCATCAAGGCGGTGGTCGTACTGTCCGGCAATTACGCGCCCTCTGTGGAGCTGGAGAAAACCATCAAGGATTTCTGCAACAGCCGTCTGGCGGAATACAAATGGATTCGGATCGTGGAGTTCGTCCGGGAAATGCCCAAGACCATCAGCGGAAAAATCCGCAAAACCGAACTTCGAAAAGCCACCTGAATGATGCGCCGTATGAGCTTTCCCTGCTCATACGGCCGCTCCTGTTTGACGGCAGGGGTCTTGTGTGGTATAATTGCCCCAGCTTTCTGTGTGTTAGGAGATTCTATGGAACATACGCTGCAAAATATGGAAGAAATACTGAGCGGTCATATCAGCGGCTTTCATCAGTATTGCCTGACGGAGCCTGTTCATCTGTGCTATGTGAGCCGGAATCTGTGTGAGATGACCGGCTATTCCCGGCAGGAGCTGCTGAGCGAGGATAAAGACCTATACGAATCCTGCGTCCACCCTGCCGACCGGATGCTCTACAGGGACTTTCTGGGGAAGCTGTGCCAGCGGGAGCAGACCTTGACCGCCCAATACCGCATCGTCAAAAAGGACGGTGGGATCCTCTATGTCAGCGACTCGGCCACCTCCGTCCGTTTGGAGGACGGCACCCTTGCTGCCTACTCCGTGCTGACGGATATTACGGAGCTGAAAAACGAAAACGAAAACCTGCGGTTCCTCAACGAGACCATTCCCTGCGGATTTCTGAAATATACCTGCGAAAAAAACCCCAGAGTCACCTACATCAACGATCAGATGCTGCGGTTTCTTCGGCTTCCGGAGCAATCCGGCGGGGAGTTTGACAATCTGGAGGTGTATAAGCAAAATATCTACACCATGATCCCCATGGAAGAGCGGCAGCGGTTTTCCCGGTATCTGAGCCGTGTTTATGAGCTGGGCGCTCCCCTTGCCGGCGAGATCACCGTCCTGCGCTGCGACGGCACAAAGGCACGCCTGTTCGGCTGGGTTACGAAATGCGTCAACGAGCAGGGGGAGGAGGAGTTTCAGAGTGCCTGCATGGACATCACCCAGCAGCATCACATCCGGAAGGAGCAGGAAACCAAACGCTACCTGAAAGCCCTGACCGATGTCTATGATAAGATCTTTGAATATGATCTGTCCGCCCGTACCGTCAAATGCCTGTACGCGAAAAATTCCCCCATGTTCCGGTGGATGGAGAATGTCCCCATGCAGATGGAGGAAGCCACGGACAAATGGATCATAAGCAACGTGTTTCATGAGGACCGCGAAAAGCTCCGGCAGTTTTTCGACGGCTTTTTCCAAAAGAAGCTGCCGGAATCCGACACGCCGCCGGTCATACGCTACCGTGCCTTTTCCTCGGGCGGCACATTGGGAACCTACACGGGACTCCTTGTGAAAATCGATTCCTCGGTCAGCCTGTTCTGCTGCCGCAGCGCGCCGGACACAGAGGAGGCGGACAGTCTGCGCAGCGAGAATACATCCCTGCGGGGAATCAACGAAAATATGCAGAAGCTGGTCATGCGCTTTACCGACGGTCTTGCCGCCTTTGAGATTCTGGACGATATGGTAACGCCCCTATATGCCAGTGAAAATGTCTGCGATTTCTTTGGATTTACCAGAGACCAGTGGATCTCCATTATGAAAAAGCGTACACCGGTGAAGGAGTTCGTTTCCAGAAGCAAGGCTGCTTACGAGGATTTTATTGGGCTTCTGAAAACCGGCGAGGCGGAATTTACCTACTATGATTTACACAAGCAGCGGCAGCGGCGCATCAAGGCCATCTGCTCCCAGAAATCTCCGGGAGGTGCCGGTCCCCGGTATGTCATGCTCTACAACATCGACGACGGACAGAAACCGGCCCGGACGGGTACCCGGGTGAGCATCCGCACCTTCGGCTATTTTGATGTATTTGTAGACGAAAAGCCCATCGCCTTCCGGAACGAAAAGTCCAAGGAGCTGTTCGCCCTGCTGGTGGATCGGCGGGGAGGCTATGTGTCCTCGGAGGAGGCCATCAGCTTTCTGTGGGAGGATGAACCGGCCAATTCCGTGACCCTGGCCAGATACCGGAAGGTGGCTCTGCGGCTGAAGAATATTCTGGAGGAGTACGGGATTTCGGATATTGTGGAATCCGTAAACGGAAAGCGCAGATTGGTGACGGAACGGGTGCAGTGCGACCTCTATGATTACCTTTCCGGTCAGGAGGAGTTTGCGCAGCTCTTTAAGGGCAGCTATCTGACCAACTACAGCTGGGGCGAAAATACGCTGGCTGAGCTTATGGGAAAGCATCTGTATTGATTAAAAGACCTTACCGGAGTGGATGCCGGTAAGGTCTTCTCTCTGATGCAAAAAATTCCTGTCATATCTGACGGAAAACCCGCTAAATGACATAGTCGTTGCCCGGCTCATCCACCCGCATCAGGTCTCCGATGGTGTACCGCTCCAGGTATTCGGAAATTACCCTGTCAAGCCCTTTCCAAAGGGGCAGCGTCCTGCAACCGGCTGCCCTGGCGCAGGGGGCAGTGCCTTCCTCCAGGCAGGAAACCGGGGACATGGACCCCTCGGTCAGCCTCAAAATGCTGCCCACCGTAATCCGATCCGGGGATTTGCTCAGCCGGTAGCCGCCGCCCTTCCCCCGCAGGCCTGTCAAAACGCCGTCCTGCACAAGGAGTTTGACGATACTCTCCAAATATTTCTCCGAAATCTCCTGCCGCCGCGCGATCTCCTTCAGCGGAACATATCCGTCAGACTGGTGCTCGGCCATGTCGGTCAGAACCCGCAGGGCATAGCGTCCTTTGGTCGAAATCAGCATTTCCCTTCCCCCCTATTGATACGACCCATTATACCGTTAGGTTTATAGGAATTCAAGAATTTTTTATTGGCAGCCCTTGACAAACAGATATGTCTGGTATATAATTCCTATAAACCTAGTTGAAAGGTAGGTAATGCACATGGGCAAGTGTTTACAGAAGGAACGATGTCGGGGCTGACGTTCCCTTTACACCATATAATTGAAACACATTTCCAAAAAACACTGGGAGGTTATTCTGATGGGTCATATTTATACTTCCGCCGACCAACTGATCGGCAAGACTCCGCTTTTGGAGCTGGTACACATAGAGAAAGATGAGGGGCTGGAGGCCAAAATTCTCGGCAAGCTGGAATACTTCAACCCCGCCGGCAGCGTGAAGGACCGCATTGCCAAGGCCATGATAGACGACGCCGAAAAAAAGGGGCTGCTGAAGCCCGGCTCCGTCATCATTGAGCCCACCTCCGGCAACACCGGCATCGGCCTTGCCTCCGTGGCGGCGGCCCGGGGCTATCGGATCCTCATCGTCATGCCCGAAACCATGAGCGTGGAGCGCCGCCAGCTAATGAAAGCCTACGGCGCGGAGCTGGTGTTGACGGAGGGTGCCAAGGGCATGAAGGGGGCCATCGCCAAAGCCGAGGAGCTGGCAAAGGAGATCCCCGACAGCTTCATCCCCGGCCAGTTTGTGAATCCCGCCAATCCCGCCGTTCACGTTGCCACCACCGGCCCTGAGATTTGGGAGGATACCGACGGCCAGGTGGACATCTTCGTGGCAGGCGTGGGTACCGGCGGCACCGTCACCGGCGTGGGCTCGTATCTGAAAAGCCGGAACCCCAACGTGAAGGTGGTGGCGGTGGAGCCCGCCGGATCTCCCGTTCTGAGCAAGGGCATCTCCGGCGCCCATAAGATTCAGGGCATCGGCGCGGGCTTTGTCCCCGAGGTGCTGGATACCCAGGTGTATGACGAGATCATCACCGTGGAAAATGAGGACGCCTTTGCCACCGGCAGGAAAATCGGAAAGACCGAGGGCGTGCTGGTGGGCATCTCCTCCGGCGCGGCCCTGTGGGCAGCCATCCAACTGGCCAAGCGGCCCGAGAACAAGGGCAAGACCATCGTGGCCCTGCTGCCCGACACCGGCGACCGCTATCTTTCCACACCTCTGTTCGCGGACTGACACCATATTGGGGCTTCCTCACGGATCTGTGAGGAAGCCCCAATTTTATTTGTACCTGTTCAGTCGCAGCCAGGAAATATCAAATCCACAATTGTTGGTGCTGTGGAAAACTAACATTTTTGACAGCTTATTCGAACGACTGAATAGATACTTTTATTTTTAAAATATTCAGCCGTTGACCTTCGACACGAACCGGAGGAAGCCCTCCCGGCCTTCTTTGGTGTTCTTGTAGACCCCGGCGTCCTCCAGAACGGCGGTGAAGACTCTGCCGGTTTCCTGAAGCAGAATGTCCAGTGCATTCTCCGCCGTGAAGGTATGGCGCGTTTTCAGTGCCTCCACCCAGTGGGCGTGCTTGGAAAGGGCTTCATCGGCGGAAATGTCGGCGCCGCTGACGATTGCTTCTGCCAGGGCTGTCAGCTCCCCTTTGAGACGGCTGGGCAGCACCGCCAGGCCCATGACCTCAATGAGGCCGATGTTTTCCTTTTTAATATGGTGCTTGTCCGCGTGGGGATGGAACAGACCCAGGGGATGCTCCGGGGTGGTCAGGTTGTTCCGCAGAACCAGATCCAGCTCAAACAGCTCCCCACGGCGGCGGGCGATGGGGGTAATGGTATTGTGGGGCTCCCCGTCGGTCTCGGCGTAGATGGTGCAGGCAGGGTCGGAATAGTCCCTCCAGCAGTTCAGAATCTTCTCTGCCAGGTCGGCGATCCGCTTCGGGTCCCTGCCGTCCAGCCGGATGACGCTCATGGGCCAGTTGACGATACCGGCAGCGATGTCCTCATAGCCCGCAAAATGGAGAGCCTGAACCGTCTTGGCCCGCTCCATGGCAAACGTATAATGGCCGCCCTGGAAATGCTCGTGGCTCAGGATCGAGCCGCCCACAATGGGCAGGTCCGCGTTGGAGCCCACAAAATAGTGGGGGAAGGTATTCACAAAGTCCAGCAGCTTCTTAAAGGCGGACCGGTCGATTTTCATGGGGGTGTGGACCTTGTTGAAGACGATGCAATGCTCATTATAGTAGACATAGGGGGAATACTGGAAACACCACTGCTCCCCTGCCACCGTAATGGGAATGATCCGGTGGTTCTGCCGGGCGGGATGGTTCATGCGCCCGGCGTAGCCCTCGTTTTCGGCGCAGAGCTGGCACTTGGGATAGGAGGACTGGGGGGCGTTTTTGGCTGCGGCGATGGCTCTGGGATCCTTTTCCGGCTTGCTCAGGTTGATGGTGATATCCAGCTCGCCGTAATCCGATGCGTACTTCCAGCGCATATCTCTGGCAATCCGGTAGCGGCGAATGTAGTCCGTATCGCAGCTCAGCTTGTAGTAGTAGTTTGTAGCCTCCTCCGGAGAAACAGCAAACTTCTCCCGGAAAGCGGCGATGACCTCTCTGGGCATGGGCGTCAGCAGGCCCATGATCTTGGTGTCGAACAGATCCCTGGCGGTGATGTTATCATCACACAGGCCCTTGGCGCAGGCATAATCCAGTAGGCCCTTCAGAATTTCCTCCAGGTCCTCCGTCTGGGGTTCATCACTGGGGATGTAATCATCCTTGTGAAGAAGCTCCAAAAGACGGTTTTGCAGCACCATGTGGTCCTCGGGCTGGGCCAGGCCCGTATTCATGGCATAGGAAATCAGAGAGTCTATATAGGTTTCGATTCGCATTGCTTTATACCTCCATTTTCACGCCGCCCTGGGGACGGATGGACAGCACATGGCAGGCTCCCTGGCCCAAGGCTCCATCGATGCCGGAGCGGAAGGAATCCAGCATCTCAAAGGGTACAAACGCCTGGACCGTACCGGCAAAACCGCCGCCATGGACACGATAGGCGCCCTTACCGGCCAGATAATGCCCGCACAGTCCCAGGGCCACCGCCATGGCCTGATTTTCCACATAGCCCGCGGGAATCACATTTTGCAGATACATATAAGAGGAATACCCGCTCTGCCGGGTCAGCTCCAGGAAGCGGTCAAAGTTGCCCTCCTCCAGGCAGGCAACCTGTTGGGAAACCCGCCGGTTCTCGTTGAAAATGTGGATGGCCCGCATGACCGCCCGGTCGCCGCAGGCTTTCCGCAGCACTGGGATGGCAGCATAGAATTCCGCCTCCTCCACCTGGGTCAGCACATCCTTGCCGAAGTGGGCGCAGACGGCCTTCAGCTCCTTTGTGACGGCGGCGTACTCGTCGGTCAGGTCCGCGTGGTCCGCCCGGCTGTCGATGATACACAGGGCATGGCCGGTGGTGGAGAAGTCGAAGTCCACGGAGCGGATGACAGGATGCTCCTTGTCAAAGAAATCGATGGTCACAAGGCCGCCCACCGCGGAAGCGGTCTGGTCCATGAGGCCACAGGGCTTGCCGAAGAACACATTCTCGGCGTACTGGCTGATCTGCGCGATTTCGGGCTGGGAGACCCTTGCGTCAAAGAACAGATGATTGATGATGGTCCCCACCAGCACCTCAAAGGCGGCGGAGGAGCTGAGGCCCGAGCCGGGGAGAACGGTGGATTCGCAGTAGGCATCAAAGCCCTCCACCTTGCAGCCCAACTGGGTAAACCGGGCGGCCACGCCCCGGATGAGGGCAGGTGTGGAGTTGATCTCGCTCTCCACCGGCTCCAGCCTGTCCAGGTCGATCCGGCACAGGGGATAACCCTTGGACTGGATGCGGATGGTATTGGTTCCGTTGCACCGGACGGCGGCCTGGGTGTCCAGGTTCACGGCGGCGGCCAGAACCCGGCCCCGCTGGTGGTCCGTGTGGTTGCCGGAAATTTCAGTCCGGCCGGGGGCGGAAAAGTAGCTCTGGGGGGTGGTTCCAAAAGCGGCGAAAAATCCGGCATCCAGAGCGGATTTACGCTCAGGCGAAAGGAACAAAGTGGGCATATCCATAGTTTTCCTCCATCTTTATTGTCTTAAGCCGGCTGCATCTCTGCCTCCGACTTTTGGGTGGTATCAGTAGAAAGTACACAATTAGGATAAGCAATTCATCGGTTTTTGTCAAGCAGTATTTGAAGGACGACTGCGCTTATTCTGCGGTGTCGGTACTGCCCTGCATGAGATCCTTCGCTGCGCTCAGG
>JBJDYK010000144.1:13833-28978 GCA_051867275.1 Faecousia sp. | reverse complement strand
ATTGTATCACAGAAGTTTATCTAAGTCAAGGAAAGAAATGGCCGCAAAATGACGGTTCTGCCGCCTTCTGCTGAAAATCCCCTCCCCTTTTGTCCGGTTATATTCCAGGATTCGACATACAAATACGATTTGCAGCAAAAAATTGAAGCACAAGTGGCTCATCTGACATACGATGAAATGACAGCTTTGTCAGAAAGGAGCCTTATTATGCTTCACACGTCTGAATATCCGGCAGTGAATTGCGTGCGCACCTATGACATCGACGCCATTTCCCTGCCCATCGTTTACAACAAGTATGGAGACCATGACCCCAATGGAATGCTGTATGTTCTGGCGCAGGACGCCGAACGGATTCAGCGGAAGGCAAAAGAAAACTTTGCGCTCTCACCCCCGCAGCCCTATGACGAAGTCGTGCCCCTGGTGATCCGGGCCAATGTGGGTGATGAAATTCACATTCACTTCCACAACCGCCTGGATCGCAGAGCGTCCATCCATGTCCAGGGGGTGCGGTATGATGTGCTGACCTCGGATGGGGCCAATGTGGGACTGAACCCCGATACCACCACGGAACGCTTCATCCAATACACCTGGTATGCCGAAAAAGAAGGTGTTTTTCTGTTCTCCGATTTGGCCGACCCCCGCAGCGACGAGGACGGCACCAATGTACACGGTCTGTTCGGCGCGCTCATTGTGGAAGCGCCGGAATCCTACTGGCTCGACCCCGTCACCGGAGAGATGCCGCAAAGCGGACTGTTCGCGGATATTTACAATCCGGCGAAGCCCGCGTTCCGGGAATATGCCGTATTTTTCCACGATGAGCTGGAAATCCGCAACGCCGCCGGCCTACCCCCCGTTGACCCCCACACCGGTATGGAAAGCGGAACCACCGCCATCAGCTACCGGGCCGAGCCTATGCGCAACCGTCTGCCCCTGCAGCCCGGCGGCGACCCCGCCGTCATAGACGAGGACATCTCCATGAGCTCCTGGGCTTACGGAGACCCGGCCCCGCACATTCTGAAGGCCTATGTGGGAGATCCCGCAAAAATCCGGCTGATTCACGGGGGCGTAAAGGAAACCCATGTGTTCCATCTGCACAACCATCAGTGGCGCAGGGAAACCGAGGATTCCCGCTCCACCATCATCGATTCCATCTCCATCAGTCCCCAGGAGTGCTTTACACTGGATCTTCTCTACGGCGCGGGAAGTCTCAACGGAATGATAGGAGACGCCATATTCCACTGCCACCTGTACCCCCACTTCCACGAGGGAATGTGGACCTTCCTGCGTGTGTTCGACCGGCTGCAGCGCGGTGGTGACACCTACCCGGACGGAACCCCCATAGAGCCGCTCCAGCCCCTGAAGGATCGTCCCCTGCCCCCGGAAAAGGACGCGCTGCATCCCGGCTACCCCAACTATATCAACAGTGTCTATGGGCAGCGTCCCTCTCAGCCGCCCCTGGGAATCCGGACGGCCAATGGCGCGAACAAGATCGATCCCTCCCCTTTGGAGGAAGCCAACTTTGTGCCGGATTTCGCGCCGGGGGCCCTCTACACCTCCACCTGTCCCTGCAATGCCGCCGATGAAATCAAGGTGTTCGAAATTGCCGCGGTACAGGCAAAGCTCACCTACAACCGTTTTGGCTGGCATGATCCCCAGGGCCGCTTCTTCGTACTGAAGGAGGAAATTAAAAAGCATGGCACCCTGGAGCGGTATCTGGCCAAGGTGGAGTGCGGGGAGATTCGGCCGGAGCCGCTGGTAATCCGCGCAAACGTTGGTGACTGCATCGAGGTGCGCTTTACCAATCTTCTGCCGGATTATATCGAAGAGAGTCCCTTCCAGCTTCGAACCCTGACAGACATTGCGGGCTTCCACATTCATCTGGTAAAATTTGACACCATCGTATCCGACGGCGCCGCCAACGGCTGGAACAATCTGGCGGGAGCCCGGCGGTATGAGACGCTGATCGAGCGGTTCTTTGTCAACGAGGAGCTGCACACCGTTTTCTTCCACGACCACCTCTTTGCCAATATGCACCAGCAGCACGGCTTGTTTGCCGCCCTGATTGTGGAGCCCGCCGGAGCCGGGTTCTTTGACCCCCGCACCGGACGGCCCCTGCGAAGCGGCACCCAGGCTGTCATACGCAGGAAGGACGGAACCGCGTTCCGGGAGTTTGCCC
Organism: Faecousia sp.; assembly: GCA_051867275.1. Classification (GTDB taxonomy): domain Bacteria; phylum Bacillota; class Clostridia; order Oscillospirales; family Oscillospiraceae; genus Faecousia. Next base: position 26,802 of record JBJDYK010000144.1, on the reverse strand, counting down.
TGTTTGTTCACGACTTCGCCCTGCTGTTCGATAAGGACGGCCAGCCTCTGAATCCGCCTATGCATCCCGGTTCCCATGATGACCCCGGGGTCATGGGGTTCAACTACCGATGTGAGCCTATGCCCGAGCGGCTGAAGCGCAAGGAGGACCCGGCCCACATTTTCTCCTCCCTGGCCTACTGGGACCCTGCGACGCCGATTCTGGAGACCTATCCCGGCGACCCCATTGTGATTCGCTTGGTAGACGGCGCCCACGAGGAGCAGCATGCTTTTAACATTGTGGGAATGCCCTGGCAGAAGGAAATTACCAACCCGAGTTCGCCCCTGGTTCAGGCCCAGACCCTGGGCATTTCGGAAGCCTTCAATCTGCGCATCGACCAGCCCTACTCCGCCGGTGATTATCTCTACTATTCCGGCAGCGTGGATGATCTGTGGCTGGGGCTCTGGGGCATCATTCGGGCCTATACCGAGCCTCAGAAGTGTCTGCTGCCCCTGTGCGGAAAGCCGGTTCATCCGCCCGCGCACACGCCGCCCCCTGGTGCCGTCATTCGCAAATTCGAAATTGCGGCCATACAAAAGAATCTGGAATACAACAACTATGGGGATCACGATCCGGAGGGACTGCTGTTTGTACCCCTGTCTCAGATGGACGACATCCGCTGCGGAAGAAAGCGGCCTGTGCCCCTGATCCTGCGGGCCAACGCGGGAGACTGGATTGAGGTGACGCTTCACAATTGCTTTGAGCATCCGGTTCCCTATTTCGACTACCCCTCCGTGCCGCTTGACCTGCCCCACAAGCCCTCCTGCCGGGTGTCGCTGAACCCCCAGTTCCTGAAATATGACCCGGTAAACGCCTCCGGCCTGAACGTGGGATATAACGAGGCGGAGCAGACCGTGGGACCCGGTGAGACCATAAAATATCTGTGGCACGCGGACCGGGAATACGGCACCTGTCTGCTCCACTCCTTCGGCGATATGCGCAACCACCGTTATCACGGTCTGTTCGGTGCCATCATCATTGAGCCTGCCGGAGCAAAGCACTACCGCTCCTTCCGTGTTAGGGACGGGAATCACGATGAGCAGGTGGTGATCACCGCGCCGGGGGTGGAAGCCTTCCGGGAATTCGTTCTCTTCGCCCACAACGGCATCCGTCTGCTGGACAAAGAAGGCGCCCTGATTAAAACCACCGCAGCGGAAGAACACGGCGGCGTAGATCACGAGGACACCGGAGAAAAGGGATACAGCTACCGTTCCGAGCGGTTCTTCAACCGGCTGAAACGTCTGCCGGTGATTCACAAGGTCTTCGACTCCAAGATTCACGGGGATCCGGCAACCCCGCTGCTGACGGCCTACGCGGGAGAGCGGGTGATCCTTCGCCTGCTGATGCCGGGAGATAAGCCCCGCAATATCGGCTTCCTGATCCACGGCCACCAGTGGCTCTCGCAGCCTGACAACCCCCTGTCCAATGTGGAGGCCATGAAGGGCGCCATCAGCGTCGGCAATGCTTACAATCTGGAGCTTCTGGGCGGCGCGTCAGGCACCCCCGGCGACTATCTCTATCGCTCCGGCTCTCTGCGCTGGGATGTGGAATCCGGCATGTGGGGAATTTTGCGGGTCAAGGCCCGTACCCTGCGCCGCCGCTGCGAGAATGCTTGCCGCCATGTATGGCAATGGTGGAATCAGGTCTGGTTTCCGGAATAAATTCATCTGACGCACACCCGTAAAAATGGCGCTGCCCCTCAGATTTCACAATCCAGGGGGCAGCGCCTGTTTTACGCGAAGCGGTATTTCCTGTTCCAGGCCTCCGTATTCTGGGGGCCGTCAAAGAGGTCATCGGCCATCTCCATAATAATATCCCGCAGCTCCAGGTGGTCCAAATACTTCCGGGGAATGCGGCTCAGGCCCAGGTAGGCCCCCAGGAGGTTGCCGGTCACCGCGCCGGTGGAATCGCTGTCACCGGAGTGGTTGACGGAGGCGATGATAGCTCTGTCAAAGTCATCGGAGTATTTGAGGCTGCAATAGACAGCAATTGCCAATGTCTCCTCCGCCACCCAGCCCTCGCCCAATTCGCCAATGGCAGTCAGATCGTTTATTTCCTGCCCGGACAAATCCACGGCTCTCTGCATCAGCTTTAAAAGCGCCGGAAGGTGGGGCTGATTTCCGTAAAGCTGCCGCAGCGCGTCCATGGCTTCCGTCACAACCGCTTCCAACGGCAGGCCTGGATTGTGAACCAGGTTGGACACCATATGCGCCAGGGCGGCAGCGGGCATATAACCCAGCGGATGGCCATGGGTCAGGGCGGCGGTCTCCGCGCCCAGGGCGGCTGCTTCGATCGGTTGAAAGGAAGCATACAGGCCCACAGGCGCCACACGCATGATGCCGCCGCAGCCCTTGCTGTCATTGCAGGGGCTGGCCACACTGCCGGGGATGCCCCCTTCAATGGCGGAAAGGCAGGTATTACCGGGCGCTCTGGGGAAATTCAATTGGGGCACCCGGTTCAGCCAGGCGCGCCGGCCCTTTGTAGGCTGGCCGGGTGCAGAATACTGGGTCTTCAGCCAGTCCTGATAGCAGGCAAAGATATTTGCAAGATGCTCCCGGCTCTCCCCGTTTTCCGTTGGCAGCAGCAGACCGTTGGCGGTAAAGAGGGTCATCTGGGTATCATCAGAAATCTGCGCAACGCCTCCGGACAACCGGTAGTCGGTAATGCCATCTTTTCCGTAACGGGCGAAAATATGTTCGGCGTCTTCAAATTCAACGGCGTATCCCAGGGCGTCGCCGGCCGCGCCGCCGAGCAGACAGCCTCTGAACCGATCCCGGATGTCCATTTTCTGTTCCATAGGGTGTTCCTCCTGCCGGTTTTTAGCGCCGTGACGTTTGCAAATATGGTTGTAAATCATAAGGCCAGCGGCGCTGATCAGGAATGTGGCAGCAAATACGATGGCGGCGAAAAGGTAGCTTTCGGTCCCCAGGGCGTCGCCGCCGATGGTGGAAGTGACCACGGAGGGGATCCGGCCCAGGGAGCTGATGAGAAGCCATGCCGTCAGCTTCATGTCCGTGAGACCCGCGTAGTAGCACAGCAGGTCCTTGGGGGTGCCCGGTGTCATAAAAATCAGCAAAAACAGCATGACTCTGCCCGGTGAGCTTTTGAGAAACCGCAGATTCCGCAGCTTCTCCATGGGGAAGAACACCTCCACCAGCCGAACCCCAAAGCGGCGCACCAGGGCAAAGACCGCCAGACTTCCCAGCCAGGCAGCCAGCAGATAGACGATGGTCCCCTCCACCGCTCCAAAGGCATAGCCGCCCACAATTTCCAGAGGCTCTCCCGGAATGATGGCCACGACCACCTGGAGGAACACCATGCCCGCATACAGCAGCAGCCCAAGGATGCCCTGCTCCTCCACCCAGCGGCGGAATTTCTCCGGCTCCGACGCGAGCCGGATCATGGGTCCGCCCACCAGCAGCGTGATGAGCAGCAGGACCAGAATCAAAACGCATACCGCGACGGTGGCCAGGGTCTTCTGCTGTTTTTTCGTCAATTCTTGTTTTCTGTGCATACTCCACTTTCCCGCGGCTCCGGCCGCGCTCCAATGTTAAAAAATTGTCGCTCAATCAAGCAAACGGTCCCTAAAAAGTATTATACACAGGCCATTCTTCCCTGTCAACACGGATTCCTTGGGGACCGGATATATCCGGCCTCTGCAGTGGGTAAACCGCAATTTTTGCGGCAGGAAGTGTGCCTTGCAGATATGTTTCTCGGTTTTTTTACCTCTATACCGGAAAGCACCCGGAATCCTGGGGGATTCCGGGTGGGATTTATTATGGAAGGCGATATTTTTGGGCATAAGCGCTGTATTCCGCCTTGAAGCCGGGGTCGCCGTCCCGAAGCAGCCGCAGGGATTCATGGGTGTTCATATCGTGGTTGGCCAAATCGATGACGCAGCCGGCAATATTGGAGCAATGGTCCGCGGTGCGCTCCAGGCTGGTGAGCAGGTCGGACCAGACAAAGCCGGTTCCGATGCTGCAGCTTCCCTGCTGCAGCCGGACAATATGCCGGGTTCGCATTTCCTCCTTCAGGTGGTCGATCACCTGCTCCAAGGGCTCGACACGGCGGGCTGCCTCCAGGTCCGTGTTCACGAAAGCGTCAATGGAAAGGTCCAGAACTTCACGGACGGCATCCGTAAGAACGGACAGCTCCTGCCGGGCGGCGGGCGAGAGGCGCAGTTGCTTTTGCTCCAGCTCCTCCGCCGATTCCAGGAGATTCACACCATGGTCGCAAATCCGCTCAAAGTCGCCGATGACTTTCAGCAGCATACCGGCTTCGGCACTGTCCGATTCGCTGATTTGCAGCGCGCTCAGCTTCACCAGATAAGAGCCGAGGATGTCCTCATAATGGTCCGTTTTATCCTCATTTTCCCGAATTCCGTCGGCAAGCTGCGGCGTCACCTTCTGCAGCGACAGAATGCTGTCCTTCAAGGCTTTGGACGCGCAGGCAGCCATATCCGCCGTCAGGGTGCGGCAGCGTTGCAGAGCAATGGAGGGCGTGCCCAAAAGCCGCTCGTCCAGCTCCGTCACCGCCTCGGGGGCTTTCGCGTCAGGCACGATTTTCCGAACCAGCCGCTCCAGAATCCCGGACATGGGCAGCAACAGAACGGTACACAGAACGTTAAATATCGTGTGGCAAACGGCAATTCCGAACTTGCTGGCGGCGTCATCCAGAAGCGCAGGCGCCAAAATCATCTTCACCAGGCAGAACACAGTCAGCCAAACCGTGGTGCCGATGACATTGAAGGAAAGATGTACCAGAGCCGCCCGTTTGGCGTTTTTGGTGGTACCCACGGAGGACAGCATGGCGGTGACACAGGTGCCGATGTTCTGTCCCATGATAATGGGAATGGCCGCGCCGTATGTAATCTGACCCGTCACCGCCAATGCCTGCAAAATGCCCACGGACGCAGAGCTGGACTGGATCACGGCGGTCAGAACGGTACCTGCCAGCATACCCAGCACCGGGTTTTTAAACATGATAAACAGCTGCTGGAACGCAGGCACATCACCCAGGCCCTTTACCGCGCCGGACATGGTTTCCATGCCGAACATCAGAGTGGCGAAGCTCAGGAGGATCATGCCGGTGTCCTTCTTCTTTCCGCTCTTGCAGAACATATAGAAGATGATGCCGATGAGGGCCAGAACCGGCGTAAAGGACGACGGCTTCAGAAGCTGGGTAAAGAGATTGCCGTTCTCAATTCCGCTGAGGCTCAGAATCCAGGCCGTGACGGTGGTGCCCACATTGGCGCCCATAATCACGTTAATGGCCTGCTTCAAAGACATCAGGCCGGAATTGACAAAGCCCACCACCATAACCGTCGTGGCGGAGGAGCTCTGAATTACACCCGTGACCACAAGGCCGGTGAGAAAGCCTGCCAGCTTGGTAGTGGTCAGCTTTCCCAGTGCGTTGCGCAGGGCGTCTCCTGCCCGGCGCTCCAGTGCCTGGCCCATCAGGTTCATGCCAAAGAGGAACAAACACAGGCCGCCAATCATTTCCAAAAGATCAAAAATATCCATTTAATATCTGCCTCTCTCTAATTTTACGCATCCATATTATCAAATTCTTATCAAATCCATTATCAGCCCTTTGTAAAATCTTCGTAAAGTCGAAAAAACGCGCCCCGGGATTTTCTCCCGTGGCGCGTTTGATTGGTCAGATCAACTGCTGCTCGTTTATCATCAGTTTAAAGCTAAGTCCCAGCTTCTCCGCCGCCTTCCGGCACAGGAGCATTCGTCCCATGAAGATTTCAAAATAGTCCATCACGGAGCTGAACCGGGTATCGACCCACAGCTTCAGCTTTACAATGGTGTGAGCCTCGTTGATTTTCAGCTCGGACTTCGTAACCGAATAATTGACCCGGTCGTGAATATCGAAGGTGGAAATATCCTGATTGCGTACCCGGGAACGGCGGACGTCGGACTTATCCGCCAGAATCAGGGCAGCAGCCACCGCGTTCACCGGAACACCGGTTCCCTCGTCGTGGTTGCCGATGGCGGTGACAATGACCGCAATGTCCTCCGGGGAAAAGTCCATATTATCCAGAATCCGGAACGCCATCACCGCGCCGCTCTGGCTGTGATCCACCCGGTTCACCAGATTTCCGATGTCGTGCAAGTATCCCGCAATCTTGGCCAGCTCCACCGTATGCTCATCATACCCCAGGGTTTGCAGGATATAGCCGGCAATTTCGGAAACACGGGTCACATGGGCAAAGCTGTGTTCCGTAAATCCAAGGGCGGACAAAGATGCATCCGCCTGGGTAATATAGGTTCGGATTGCCTCGCTCTTCCGAATCTGCTCATAGGTCATCAATGGCAATTTTCCTCCTTTTTCCGCTGAAATGTAACGGTAATGGTGGTTCCCTGTCCCACAACGCTGTGCAGCTTAATCTGCGCGTTATGGACCATGGCGGCGTGCTTGACGATGGAAAGGCCCAGGCCGGTGCCGCCCACCTCCTTGGAATGGCTCTTATCCACCCGGTAAAACCGCTCGAAAATCCGCTCCTGATGCTCGTCGGGAATTCCGATGCCCGTATCCGAAACGGACACAAGGGCCTTCTCCCCCTCCGAAGCGATACGCACCCGGACGCTGCCTCCTGAGCGGTTATACTTGATTCCGTTGTCACAGAGATTGAACAGAATGCCGGACAAAAGCTGGGGAATGCCGTATACGCAGGCACTGCCCCCCTCCAGCTCCAGGGAGATTCCCGCCTGCTCCGCCTCCGGCTTCAGGCTGAGAAGCGTTTCCTGCGCCAACCCGTAGAGGTCCACGGTCTCCCGCTTCATGTCCCCGGCACCCTCATCCAGGCGGGACAGACGGATGATATCCTCAACCAAACGAACCATACGCTGGGCCTCGGCGTATATCTTCTCGGAGAATTTTTCCACATCCTCCGCCTTGGCGATGCCGCCTGCCAGCAGCTCCGCATAGCCGGAGATGGTATGCAGCGGCGTTTTCAGCTCATGGGAAACGTTGGCCGTAAACTCACGGCGCATGGTCTCCGCCTTTTCCTTCTCCGTGATGTCAAAAAACAGCAGCACCACACCGGAAATCCCGTCACCGGAGCGGACCGGGCTGGCATCCACCTGGTAGTCGCCGCCGGGCAGACGGATTGTTTTTTCCGACTTTTTACCGGACAGGGCCCCCTGAACCAGCTCCTGCATTTCAAGAGAACGATTCACCGTCAGAATATCCGCTCCCTGGTTCCACTGGCTGGTACCCAGCAGCCGGGCGGCAGCGGGGTTCATGGTCAGGATCATGCCCTTTCCGTTCAGCAGCACCAGGCCCTCAGACATATTGACCGTGACCGCGTCAAACTCCTCCTGCTTCCGCTTCAGTTGGGAAGCCTGGAAGCGAAGCTGTTGCTGCTGGCTGTCGATTCTGCGCAGAAGCGGAGAAAGCTCGTCATAGCCCTCATTGGTCAGAGGCTCATCCAGATTCAGCTCGTTCAGGGGCTTCACGATGCGGCGGGCCAGCCGGGACGCCAGAACCAGAGACAGAATCACCGCGAACAGCAGCACCACGCAGATGGGCTGGAGCATACCCAGAACCAGGGTCAAAATGGAGTTCTGGGAGATGGAAATCCGCAGCACCGTACCATCGGACAGCCGCTGGGCGCCGTAAACGGACCGCTCCATCAGAGTGGCGGAATACCGGGCACTTTCGCCGTAGCCGGAATCCAGTGCCTCCCGAATCTCCTCCCGCTCCAGATGGTTCTCCATACCGGCAGAATCGGAAGCGCTGTCATAAAGCACCGTACCGTCAGCATCGATCCAGGTGAGCCGGTTGTCATGGGGGGCGAGGCCCTCAAAATAATCCATGCCCTCATGCTCTACCGCCTGGGCCACCAGATTGATCTCCGTCCGCAATTGCTTGTGCTGCACCTGGGTAAAATAACTGTATAAAACGCCCATAATCAGCGTGACCGACGCAAGGAACACGCCCAAAGCCACAAGACAAATGGAACGAAAAATCCGTTTTGTCATGGCTGCTCCTCCATTCGGTAGCCAACGCCCCGGACGGTCCGGATATAATCCCCGCAGGGGCCCAGCTTTGTGCGCAGTGTGCCGATATGGACGTCCACCGTCCGGGTCTCCCCCAGGTAGTCGGTTCCCCAGATCCGTTCCAGAAGCTGGTCCCGGGTAAAGGCCCGGCCCGGATTCTCCAGGAACAGACGCAGCAGTTCGTATTCCTTCAGGGTCAGCTGCACCCGCTGTCCCTCCACACGGACAGTATGCTCCGCCTGATTCATATCCAAACCACCCATTTTCAGAGGCTTGGTTATCTCCTTGGGCTGGGTCCTGCGCAGGACCGCCCGGATGCGGGACACCATTTCCATCATGCCAAAGGGCTTTGCCAGATAGTCGTCGGCTCCCAGATCCAGGCCCAGCACCTTGTCATACTCCGTTCCTTTGGCGGTGGCCATAATCACCGGAATCTCAGCCGTGGCAGCGTTGGAACGCAGATGCTTCAGGATTTCAATCCCATCCATACCCGGCAGCATAATATCCAGCATGATAAGCTGGGGACGATGACTCGCCAAGGCGTCAAACAGGCCCTTGCCGTCGGGAAAGCCCGCCGCCTCGAACCCGGAGGCACGGAGGGTGTAGAGCATCAGCTCCCGGATGCCGCTGTCGTCTTCCACGCAAAATATCATCCCATACTCCCCTCCCTGCTGCCTGTGATGGAGAACAAAACCCACTGGGCAATGTTCACGGCATGGTCGCCAATGCGCTCAAAATACTTGGCGATCATAAGTAAGTCCATGGCGTATTCTCCGTCCGTCTCCGGCTGGCTGAACTGCCGGATCAGGCTTGCCTTGATTTTATCGAAATAGCCGTCCACCACATCGTCATAATCAATGACAGCCCTGGCAATCTCCACATCCTTCCGGACAAAGGCATCGATGCTGTCCGTCACCATTTTAATGGTGGCGTCGGCCATATCATGGATGCTCAGGGTATCGTGCCCGGCGGAGATGTTCGCCATGGTGACGATCTCTGCGATATCCGCCGACTGATGGCCGATGCGCTCCATATCCGTCACCATTTTCAGGGCCGACGACACCACCCGCAGATCCCGGGCCACAGGCTGCTGCTGGAGCAGCAGCTTCAGGCACATGCCTTCAATTTCACGCTCTTTCTCGTCGATCTGGGCCGCGACCTCGGCCACGGTCCCCGCCATGACCCGGTCGCCCTGCAAAAGCGCCTTGGTGGCCGTTCCGATGGCCCGTTCGCAGTAGGAGCCCATGGTAATCAGTTCCCGGTTCAGGGATACAAGCTGTTCATCGAATTTTGAACGCATCATCCAAACCTCCCTGTAATGTAGTCTTCCGTCCGCTTATCGGTGGGCTGGGTGAAAAGCTGCTCGGTCCTGCCATACTCCACCACCTGACCCAGCAGGAAGAACGCGGTTCTGTCGGAAATTCTGACCGCCTGCTGCATATTGTGGGTCACGATAACAATAGTATAACGTTTTTTCAGCTCAGATGCAAGGTCTTCTATTTTTGCCGTGGAAATCGGGTCCAGGGCAGAGGTGGGTTCGTCCATCAGCAGGACCTCCGGCTCCACCGCCAGTGCCCTTGCGATGCACAGCCGCTGCTGCTGGCCGCCGGACATCCCCAGAGCGGACTTCTTCAGCCGGTCCTTCACCTCATCCCAAATGGCCGCGCCCCGCAGGGACTGCTCCACCACATCGTCCAGCTTCGCCTTGGACCGGACGCCGTGGGTTCTGGGGCCGAAGGCCACGTTGTCATAGATACTCATGGGGAAGGGATTGGGCTTCTGAAACACCATGCCCACACGCTTGCGCAGCAGGTTTACATCCATCCCGCCGTAAATATCCTGGCCGTCCAGCTTCACGGAGCCGGTAATGCGGCAGCCCTCCACCAGGTCATTCATCCGGTTCAGGGTTTTAAGCAAAGTGGATTTCCCGCAGCCGGAGGGGCCGATGAAGGCGGTAATCTCCTTTTCCGGAATTTCCAGGTTCACCGATTTCAGAGCCTGAAAATCCCCGTAAAACAAATCCAGATTTTCAATGGATATTTTGCTCATTCTTTTCACCTCCCAATTTCTTTGCAATCAGCTCGGACAGGCCGTTAATGATGATGACAACCGCAAGCAGCACCACCGCCGTGGCGTAGGTCTGGTCGATGTACAGTCCGTTGCTGGATATGGCATACATATGCACCGCCAGGGTTCTGGTGGAATCGAAGAGACTGCCCGCGACCTCCGCCACCGTGCCTGCCGTGAAAATTAAGGCGGCGGACTCGCCAACGATACGGCCAATGCTCAGAATGACGCCGGATAGAATTCCGGGCACCGCACTGGGCAGAACAATCTTAAATACGGTACGCAGCTTTCCCGCACCCAGGCCGAAGCTGCCCTCCCGGTAGCTGTCCGGCACAGCCAGCAGTGCCTCCTCCGTGGTTCTCATAATCAGAGGCAGGATCATGATGCTCATGGTCAGAGTGCCGGAAAGCAGGGAAAGCCCCATATGCAGGAACTTCACAAAAAACAGATTGCCGAACAGGCCATAGACAATGGAGGGAATGCCGGTCAGGGTCTCGGCGGTGATGCGGACCAGACCCACAAGGCGATTGCCGCGTCTGGCGTACTCCGTAAGGTATACCGCCGCGCCGATGCCGACAGGTACCGCAACCAAAAGAGAAAGGGCAGTCATAAGCAGGGTGTTGATCAGAGCCGGCATCAAAGACACGTTTTCCGTGTTGTATTTCCAGGCAAACAGGCCGGGGGTCAGATGAGGAATGCCTTTCATCAGGATGTACGCGACCACAAAGGCAAGTGCCACAACCGTTATGACTGCCGCCAGCCATACAAGGCTCCGCAGAAGCAGGGCGCCCCGCTTCTGGCGTGTGCCACGCCACCAGCCGGCCAGCTTTTTCAAGGTCTCACTCACAGATTTTTCCTCCGTTTCAGCAGGGAGAAGGACAGATTGATCAGCAGAATGAACACAAACAGCACCACCGCCGTGGCGATCAGCACCTCCCGGTGCAAATCCGTGGCGTAGCCCATCTCCATGACAATGTTGGTGGTGAGGGTGCGAACACCGCTGAGGATACTCTCCGGTATGACAGGCTGGTTGCCCGCCACCATTTTAATGGCCATGGACTCTCCGATGGCCCGTCCCACGCCCAGAATCACTCCGGCAAGAATGCCGCTTTTGGCAGCGGGCAAAATGGCCCGGAACACGCTGCGCTCGTGGGTGGCTCCCAGTGCCAGCGCGCCCTCGTAGTAGCTCTCGGGCACCGCGCGAATGGAGGACTCGGTGACGCTGATGATGGTCGGCAAAATCATCAGGGCCAGGAGAACCGAGGAGGTCAGCACGCTCATGCCCCGCCCACCGAAGTTCTCACGGACGAAAGGCACCAGCAGCACCAGGCCGAAGAAGCCATATACCACCGAAGGAATGCCCGCCATCAGGTTCACCGCCGGACGTATGATTTTATACAGCCATTTGGGGCAAAAGCGGGCCATGAAGACCGCCGTCAGGATGCCAACGGGGACCCCCAACAGCAGCGCACCGGCAGTTACATAGATGCTGCCGATGATCATAGGGAAAATGCCGTAGATATTGTTGGAGGGAGCCCACTTGGTGCCCAACAGGAAGTTAAATACGCCCACCTTTCCCATGGCCGGCACGCCGTTGGCGAACAGGAACAGGCAAATCAGAACAACGGCAGCAATGGAGATACACGCGGTCAGGATAAAAACCAGGTGCATAACCTTTTCTTTTAGATTTTTCATAAACCGATTCCTTTAAATCATGAATGCAGCTTTGGCGGGGGCAAGCCCCCGCCTCAATGCATTTCCAAATCTCAGCAAACCTCGTTCCAAACCGTTACATTGCCCATGAAGATTTCCGCGACCTGTTCGGCAGTCAGGCCGGTCACAGGGCTGTCATTGTTTACGATGACAGCAATGCCGTCAATGGCGATGGCCGTAGCGGTCAGGCCCTTCTCCAGCTCGGAATCCTTCAGATCGCGGGAGGCCATGCCGATGTCGCAGGTGCCGTCGATGGCGTCGGCCATGCCGGTAGAGGAATCGCTCTGCTGAATTTCAATGTTCACGTTGGGGTTCTTGGCCAGGTAAGCTTCCTTCAGCTTCTCCATGACGGGCGTGACGGAGGAGGAACCGTGGACTACCACCTTGCCGGAGTCCATGCTGCCGGCGTAGGCGGGAGCGTCAGACACAGATATGTAGCCGTTGTCCTCCACCACCTTCTGGCCGTCGGCACTCATAATGAAGTCGATAAAGTCCTGGGCAACCTCGCTGAGGCCCTCCTTGGTGGCGATGTTGAAGGGACGGGCAATCTTGTATGCGCCGCTCTTGATGGTTTCCACGCTGGGCATCACGCCGTCAATCTCAATGGCCTTCACGGTGCCATTCAGGCTGCCCAGGGAGATGTACCCAATGGCGTAAGGGTCCCCGGCCACGGTGGTCATCATGACGGAGGTGGCGTCAGTGGTGACGGCGGAGGGAGTGGTGTGGTCCACCTTCTCACCGGCCTCGTTCTTCTGCTCAATGCCGAACAGCTCGATAAAAGCACCCCGGGTGCCGGAGCCTTCTTCACGGGTGATGACGCCGATTTCCTTGGTCTTGTCAAAGTCAGAACCGTTCACGCTCGTGCCGGTGTTGTTGTTGCTTCCGGCGCTTTCCCCGTTCTTAGCGGGGTTGTTGCCATTTCCGGCGCATCCGGCCATAACGCCCATAGCCAGCACGGCGGCCAGCACGGTACAAGCAATTTTCTTCATTTTCATTTTTAGATTCTCCTTTAAGGATTTTTTATAATCACTTCCGATTACGCCTATAACTTACACCCGGCAGGTAAGATTTGTTATCGCGGATTTGTAAAATGGGTGTAAATTTCAACTTACCCTCTGTAGGGGCCGGATATATCCGGCCC
>JBJDYK010000144.1:0-13733 GCA_051867275.1 Faecousia sp. | reverse complement strand
TAAAATGGGTGTAAATTTCAACTTACCCTCTGTAGGGGCCGGATATATCCGGCCCCTACGGAGGGATACGGTAAATTTCAGTTTGCTTGAAAAAGCGCCACCGGAAAGCGGACTTTCCGGTGGCGTTTTTGGGGATTATTCGATGGTAATGACCGGATAGTCCGGGCCTCCACGGCTTCCTTCAGGACCTCATCGGGCAGGGTATTAACCGATGTCGGTTCCTTCGCTCCGCATACAGCGAACGGTCACGCGGCTCCGGCCGCCGTAGGTGCAGGTGAACAGGGTCAGGTCGTACTCCCCGGCGGTCATTTCCGCCACGTCCGTGGGAGACAATGTCTCCATAGCCACGACCTCATAGCGGGAAAGCACATTGTCCATGTCCACAAAATACACCGCATCGCCAACGGAGAGATGGGAGAGCGTTCCAAAATGGCCGGTATAGTTGTGGGCGGCAATCACCAGGTCATGGGTTTTGGAGGAGCCGGAATAGCGGCAGGGGGAGATTTTCAGCCGGGTGTAATCCCACTGGGACATGACCGGCAGACGCAGATCCAGCGCCGGAATGGACAGATATCCGATGTAGGCGTAGCCGTCGATCTCCACCTCCGTCATGGTTGGGTCATAGGGGTCCGGGTAAACCGGCTCCGCTTCATTTGACGGCTCCGTTTCACCCGCGGGAAGCGTTTCAGCGGGCCGCTCCCGGATGGATTGCATAACCCGGGGCAGAATTTGCTCCACGGCAGCTTCCGCCTGGTCGGCCTCCCGGCGGTTTGTAAAAAAAAGGGACAGCGCTGCCAGAATCAGCACTGCCCCCAGCACCATACAGATGGTTCCCAGCTTATTCCTCACGGCTGCTCTCCCTCTTTCCGAAGCGCAGGGCCCATCCGGCGGCGAACAGGCACAGACCCAGCACCGCCAAAACCGGCACCGGCCAGTTGATCTGACCTGTCTGCGGCAGGGAGGATTCCGGGGGCGCAGTCGGCGCGGTGGGTTCCGTTTCCGGTGCGGTTTCCGGATTTACCTTGGGGCTGGCGTCCACGTCATAGACATAGGTATCCCCCTCCATAAAGGGCACGCTTACCAGGAAGGGGTCCACCGCCAGATAACCGTCGGCGGCTTCCTGCTGCACCAGCAGATACAGGCCCAGCTCCAGGTCGGGAAAGACGACGGTTCCGTCTTCGCCGATGGGTAGCGTATGGCCGGACAGGGACTGGGCAAATTGGGCCAGGGTCTTTGCCAGGTCCGGGGACTGCAAATCCTCAAAGGACTGTCCGCAGTCGGTGAAGTCACCGGTGGGGACAAAGCTGTAATTCCCGTCGTCCTCCTGAACCCGGCCTACCCGGTAGAGGGTCAGAGAGCCGCCGGGGACGACCGTTTCCCCATGGCGCATGGTGATATGGATGGAGCCTGTTCGGGACAGGTCGGGGACATCGTGGGCAAAGGCGGCTACGCACAGGACGCCCACCAGAACGAAAGCGGCAAGCAGTCTTCTCTGAAACCGCATACAATCTCCTCCTATTTTCTTCTGCGGGTTTTCACCAGCAGCAAAATCAGCAGCACCAGCAGCATGGGCGCGGCCACCAGGGGGGCCACGATCACCGGCTCGATCTGCATGGCGTCGGCGGTGACCCGGACCACCTTCGCCTCCTTCTGGTTCTCCACCCGATGGCCCCGCACCAGAAGCCGGTGGGTATTGATGCCGTAAGGGGTGCAGGTGACCAGGGTGCAGTAGTCCCGGTCCTCCTGGATGGCCAGGTCATCCAGCTCGTAGGGCTCCACAATGAGAATCTGGTCCACCTCGTAGGTCAGGGTCTCATCCAGGACACGCATGATGAATATATCCCCCACGACCAGCTTATCCAGGTCCGTAAACAGCCGGGCGGAGGGCAGGCCCCGATGGCCGGACAGGACGCAGTGGGTCCCCTGGCCGCCGGTGGGGAGGGAGCTTCCCTCAATATGGCCCACGGCGATCTGAAGCACGGACTCCTCGGTGCCGTGATAGATGGGCAGCGAACAATGAATGGAGGGAATCTCGATATAGCCGATGATGCCGTTGCCGGAGACATTCAGCAGGCTTTCATATTCCGCCCGTTCCTCCTCGGTCATTTCAAAGCGGACGGTCTTTGAAAGCAGGGTTTGGTTGTAGCTTTTGGCGTCGGCCCACAGGTGTTCGTAGACCTCGTTATCCAGGTTGGCCACGTTTTCGGCATACTCAGCAATGGCCCGGGACTGGTGCAGGGAGTTCCAGTAGTCACTGACGGTGGGATACAGCAGCAAGGACAGTCCTACAAGAAAAACCAATATTAGAATAATGGTTGAAACGGATCCTTTCTTCATGGAGGGTTCTCCTTGGGGCTGCATCCCCCAAAGGAGGCCGAAGCCTCCTTTGGGAGAGAACGCGGTTTATTTAGGGGACAAGAACGGGAGAGATCTTACTCCGCGCTCATGCGCTTCTTGGTGATGAGCAGAACGGCAGCACCGGCTACCAGCACAAAGCCCAGCACATAGAAGATGGTGGTACCAATGCCACCGGTGGAGGGCAGCAGTGTGCCAGCATTGTTGATGACATCAATAGTGCTGTTCAGGATACCATTATCATCGACATTGTCCTCAGTTTTGGTGTCAGCCTTGATTTCAACAGGCCTACGCTTAGTCAGAATGTTATAGCCTTCGGGAGCCTCAGTCTCTTCCAAATAGTAGGTCTTGGCGTCCAGACCGAAGATTTTGGCAGCGCCGGCCTCGATCTCAACGCCGGTTTCACCTTCAACAGCAACACGGTAGACACCGTCGGAAACCTTCACGACCAGAATCTCGTCATCGCCGTCTGCGGAAGCATACAGCTTGAACTTGGCGCCGGTCAACTCGTTACCTTCCACGGCCTTTTCCTTATACTTCTGGATGTTGAAGCCGAACACATAGGTATCGGTCTTGCTTTCGCCAGGGTTCTCGGGATCTTTGGGATCTTCGCTGGGGTTCTCGGGATCGTTGGGGTCGTAAGGAGGCTGATCGGGATCGGGATCGCCATTATCGCCGTTGGGATACACAGTCCAGCTCATGGAAACGGTGTTGGTGTTGTCGTACTCAGCGTCCTTGTCCACAGTTGCGGAATAGGTGATGGACAGGTGGGCTTCAGCGGGATAGTCAGCGATGGTACCGGCGTTGACAACTACGGTAATCGTCTGGCCATCTTTGGAAACGGAAACAGTGTAATCACTGTACTTCGTCAGAGGCTTGTCGCCCAGTTTGACAACCAGATCGTCATTGTAGGTGAAGCCGTCAGCCAGGGTATCGGTGAAAGTATAAGCGGCAACCTGCTTATCACCGGCATACTTGGGAGCAAAAGCGTTGATCTTGAAGTAAGCGGTGTCGCCAATCGCAGCAGTGCTGGTCTTGCCGTAAGTACCGTCGGCAGCAGTGGCAACGAACTTACCCTGCTCGCCGCTCTCGTCGGGGTTCTCAGGATCCTCGGGGTCCCAGCCGGGGGTCTGGTTCTTGTCGATGACGGTGACATCCTTCTTTGCGCTGTCAATCGTCACAACAGCACCAAGGGAACTGGTGATGTAGTAGTAGCCGTAGGGGAGGTTTTCAAACTTGACAGTCGCGCTGTTGGCGGTCTTTGTATCACCAGTCTGAGTCAGAAGGGTTTTGTTGTCAGTAAGGAACTTGCTGACATCGGCAGCATTCTTTCCATCTTTCAGAGAGACGTTGTAAACATTCTCTGTGGTGGTGGCAGTCAGCGTGAAGGGGCTGCTTTCGTTAGTCAGAGCGGAATACAGTGCATCCGTGTCACCAGTTTTGGTGTAGGAATACGCGACGGCATCGTCGATGTAGGTCAGGTCAAAGACCTTGTAGACGGCGTAGGTTTCGCCTACGGTGGCGTTGCTGATGGTGATGGAGCCATCGTTTCCAGCCGCAAAAGCTGTGGTGGCCAGGCCGAGGACCATGACCAGGGCCAGCAGTAGGCTGGCGATTTTTCTTGTGTGTTTCATTGTTTTTTTATTCCTTTCTTTTTTATATTTCTGTGTTGAAAGGGGCATTGCGTTGGCGTTTCAGGAAGGTGCGAGATCCCCCTTTCTGCGCCTGATATGGATATACAACAGGAGGATGCAGGAACTGAGAATCAACAGCAGTCCTCCTGCGGTATACAGAATGGTGCCGGTTCCGCCTGTGCTGGGCAGCTCATAGGCCGGCGCGTTGGTGATGACCTTGACCTCGGTGTTGACCGAGCCCCGCAGATATTTTTCTGCAGCCGCACTGCTGGCGGAAACAGCAAGGGGATTATTTTTGTCGTTCGTATTGACAATACTTGTGATCTGGCATGGATAAGGCTCCCCATTTTCATTCAGAGGCAGATCTTCCACTACAAACGAATAGAGCTCACCGTTCTTGTATTTTGTCTTTTCCGGGACCGTATAGGTTCGCGTTTCGCCGTTGTAGGTGTAAGTGATTTCCAAAATCACCTTGTCTTGATCCTTGCTCGGGATGAAGGAAAGCGTAACCTTTGCGGCCCAGTCCTCCTCCACGCGGGTTTCCAAGCTGTAGGTCGCCAAATAGCCTGCCGGACGATCCAGTTCCTCAACCGTGTAGTTCTGTATCACGCCATCCTTGACCGAGGGCAGGCCGGAGATCTCGGTTTCCCAGCCGTTCTCCGCAGAAAGTACATACTCCAACGGCTGCCCGCTCTCGTCCGTGATAGCTGTTCCGTTGGCCAGCACCCGGAATCTGACGGAATCCGTTCCCTCCGGCGGGTCTCCGACCCATTCCTTGCGCACAAAGAAACGCTCGGTCGAATCGGCTGAAACGACATTGATCCACACGTTTCCGGGCTTGGTCAGCGGATTGACCGCCACCGCCGTGTCCGCGTTTGAGAAGTTTCGGTTGCTGCTGTCAACAGTCTCCGGCGTGAATGTGACCTTCAGGGTCCCGGTGTACTGTCCCGCGGCCGTTCCCTCAAAAACAGAGCTTCTACTTGGGAACGACTGCTCCCCGATGCTGCCCTTTGACACGGTGACGCTTCCCGCATCGACCTCGCTCCCATCCGGGAGTACCCAGGTGTAGGAGAGGGTGCCGTTGATCTGGCCGTAGTTGTCCACCAGGTCCTCGGCATTCTGTGCGATGGCTGTGCTCAGGTCCGCCAAATCGACGCTCTCGCCAACGATGATGCTGGCGGTGTCGCCGTCCACCGTGGTGAAGCGGATGGGGACGTTAACCTGCGGCGTATCAAAGCATCGGACTTGATAGATGTCCTCAACGCCGGTTGGATTGCCCAGATTGTCCAGTTTCTTATGGGTGTAGTTCAGATCCGGTGTTCCCTGGTTGGAGTAGACATTGTTGCTGCCGATGTAGTCATCCCTGGCCTGAACCCGGAAGTGAAGAACGCATTTCTTCGTGTTGTAGACCGTACCAAAGGAATAACCGATTGTTGTGGTTCCGTCGGAATTCACCGTGACCGACAGATCGGGGTCATCCAGCGGAATGGTTTTCTGCGTGTCCACGCTGCCGTCTTTGTTGTAAACAGTTGCGGTGATCGGCTCCGAGGTGTCCAGAACGAACTCAGCGGAGACGGTGTCTTCAACTTCGACATTCTCCACATATTTGTCCTCGGCCTTGATGTCGATGCCCTTTTTCTGCATCTCTTTTTCTGCGATCTGCACCAAGTAGTTGAACACCGCGTCTTCCGTGGTCGCCACGTACTTTTCCGTAAAAGAGGTCCCGGTTCCGTCGCAGAACGCAGCGCCGGTGTTGTTGGCGGTGTTGTCCAGCCACGAGAGAACGCCGGCAGCGTTAGTGGGCGTGCCTCGGTTGGTGCGGATGCCGTAAACCGAGTTCAGTCCGGCTTTCTGGAATGTCGCCCAGGGCAGCGTACAACCATATCCGTTGGTGCTGTTTGTATTCTCCGTAGGACCGCCGATGATGACCGCGACTTTTTGGATGTCGTTGTATTGAATGATCTCTCCGTAGAAATCCTTCCAGTTTGCCAGATTGCTGGCCAGATTGGTCGTCGCATTGACCAATGCGTTGGTATCGTAGTGGACATGCTCGCAGTTGCCGAAGCTGTCCCAGTTGCGGATGGACTGACGCAGAATCTCGTAGTTATTTGTCACATAGAGCGGCTTGCCACTTTCATCTGTGCCGCTGAACATAGTCTGGCTGCCTGCGTGCTGTACTTCCGTAATGCCAAGCACCAAATTGTTGCCTGGATAGTAGGTTTCCATGTAATCCACAAAACGCAGAAGCGCTTGCTTGATATCGTACAGAGTTGCCAGTTCTGTATTATTCGCAAGAGCGCCGACTTCGGTATATCCTTGACCTGTAACCGCATTAGCGTGCTCCAGATCAAACATCTGCCAGGAGGTCTGGATCTGCAGGACCATGGCCACCGGTCCACGTGCCTTGGCCTGGGCGTCGGCGGTGATGTCGATATCGTATTTTCGCTCTGTGTTTTCGTCGCCGGGTGCTACCGTAGTCGCGGTTTTATCCAGACCGGAAACAAAGTTGCTGTAGTCAACGCCACCCTCCAGGAAGTTGTAATTCAGCGGGTCAATGACAGGGGACAGGGTGCCGTGGAACGAGGTCGCTTGATCCTTTTCCCATCCAAGTCCAATATCGCCGTAGGTAAAACCGTTGCCAGGATATCCGCCATTGATATTGCTCTTGGTTCCGTTATCAAGGGATGGATCATAGAGGTCATACAGATATTTGTTCCACTCAGACCGCACAGCAGCCAGCCCGGCATCCCCGCCGCCGTTATCCAGGTAGAGTTTGGCCAAATAATCTGCGTAACTCTGGGCATCGGAGAAGGGCACGCGGCTGTCTTTTGCCACATTGCCGTAATAGAAGTAATCCGTGAACTGCGTCCCGTTGATCTCCAGATCTCCAAGACTCAGGCCACTGTTAATTTCTGCAATGGCATTGTCGTAAAGCTGCCGTTTTGGGTTGACAAACAGCGTATTACTGGTGGATTTGATCTGTTCACCTTCATACTGGCTGCATCGGATTTCCTTGCCGCCATCCTGGAGCAAATCAATGGCGCTGGCATTGATGGTTGCCGTGGTATTTTCACACAGAGGGAGCCAATTGCCGTTCTCGTCCAGATACTCCCATTGATAGGTATATGTACCGGTGCCGTCCGTCGCCGCATCGACATACATGGTATTACCGTCCATGCGGGTCTCAATGGTCAGAGCCGGCAACGCATAGTAGACTGCAAAGGCATGGTACAGCTCCTGTGTCGTCGTTGGAAGCGCCGTACCGCCGAAATTCTGCACATAGCTGTTCTCCAGCCATTGGGAAAAACCGGATTTTATTGAATCCAGAATGTCATACAGCGAGACGGAGGCGGTGTAGCCGATATTGTTGTCATCTCTTCTGCCGTAAATCCGATAGATGCGGTCAATAGGAGCGTTTGACAACGAATCAGTAGCTTCCATTGATACGGCCACTTTTTTCTTGACTGTATTTGGTGCGCTGACAGCAGTAATCCATGTTACTCCGCCGTCATCGCTGTATTCCACGCGGTATAGGACGTTATCCGTCGTGCTGTTGGATGCGGTGAAGGTCATGGAAGCGACAACATCTGCGGATGCATCCCACGCAGCGGTCATCGTATATTGAATTGCGACTTTTCCGCCCGCTTCGTTGGCGACCATAATGGCGTACAGAGAGAAGTGATCCGTGTCCACCACAACGCTGCCATCCTCTGTCAGTTCAGCGTTCATATCTGTGGCCTGCTCATTTTCTTCATCCACATGGAATACGCCCGCAATGTCATTCTCTCCTGGGGAGGTCACTCCTTCAAAGGTCAGCACCACGGGGCCGACCGGCTCAATTTCCTCGCCATCATGCCACAACCGCACATCCAGCAGATAGAGCTGCCCGTTTTCCAACCCCGTATCCGCAACGGCGGCATCCACCAGTGCGGCAGCATTGTAGTTCACAACGGCTTCCACCGTAACGCTGATTTCCTCGGCAGGGAATGGAAGGGAGCTCCCAGGGCCGGACAGATGAACCACCACGCCATTATCCGTAACTGCCGTCAGAGTAAAGATGCCGCCCGGTTCCGGATTCTCCGGGATCCTGCCATAGCCCAGAATGTGGGGATCGGTCAGCTCATAGGTGACATACTGCACCTGATTATCCGCGTTGCCCTCGATGGTTCTGACCCGGGCGGGGGTTTCCTCCGTGGACGGAATCAGCTCCGCCACCAGGCCCATATGGTCCGGGCCGTCGCCGTCCCAGGCGAAAAAGATCAGATCACCGGGGGACGGGAAATATTCTTCCTCCCCGGCCTCCGGATGTGCCGGACGGTACAGGTCAAATTCCTCCTGCTCCAGAGCCTCGATCCAGCGGACACAACTGGCGCTGTGGGGGATGGCCTCGTCCGGTACCTGGGCATAGCGCAGGCAGAAAGCGGCGAACATGGCGCACCAATCGCCATAGGGGTCGCCGTACCACTGGCCGTAGCGGGTATAGCCCCGGACGGTGCCGTCCTCCGCGATTCTGAAATTCCGGCTGCTTTCCCGATAGCCAAGCTGGCTTTGGGCCACCGCAAGCAAATCCTGCCGGTACTCCCCTGTCAAATGCAGATCCTTCATGGTGGCCTCCCAGTCAGCGGAGGTCTCCACGTCGGCGGCAGGGTCACTGTTGCTCTGCCGATCATAGCAGCTTTCCGTGTGCGTATGCTCCGGCAGTCCGCAAACCAAAACAGGCTCGCCGGATTGGAAACAGGCATCCGTATGGATATGCGCCTGAAGCTGCAATTGTCCGCAGGTCAGGGTCTGCTCCATGGCATAGCACGCATCGTTGTGCCAGTGGCCCTCTGTTTCCTCCTGTCCGCAAATCAGAGCGTCTGCCTCATCATAGCAGGTTTCATCGTGTGTATGTCCCTCCGACTCGGGAAGCCCACACAGCAGCGCTCCCCGCTGGGTTGTGTAGCAGGCATCCGTATGGACATGGCCCGCAATCTCAGGAAGACCGCATACCAAAGCACCGCCGGAATCGTAGCAGCTTTCATCGTGCGTATGCGGCACATAATCCGCTTGGCCGCAGATCAACTCGCCGCCGTCGCCATAACAGTCGGAGGTGTGGGTATGAACTTCCAAGCTATCCGGCGTGCAGGCCAGCACCCTTTCGATACTATAGCATGATTCTGTATGGGTATGCTCCTCCATACCGCAGACAAGCCGGCCCTCCATGGTAATAGCCGGGAGAATCAGCGCGTAGGTGGTGCAGAATACCACCACGCAGGCAAGCCCCGCCACGATTCTGTGCCAGATGCGATTTTTTCGTCTTTTGGCGGCATAGCGCTCCGCCCGGGGCAATTCCTTTCGCTGCAACATGCATCCCCCCTTCTATTCCACACCGCCCAGCCGGTTCAGCGGCCAGACGCGGAATATAATCTTTCCCACGATCTGCTCCTGGGCTACGCAGCCCACGGCGGTATTCCGGGAGTCCACCGATGTGGCGCGGTGATCCCCCATGACGAAGATTTTTCCATCGGGCACCTGATAGGGCAGCTCGATATCCGTATCACCCAGAGCCTTCTCCGTCAGATACGGCTCCTCCAGCCGAACCCCATTGACATAGACCGTGCCATCCTCGTCTATATTGATCCAATCGCCGGGGCCACAGATGACCCGTTTGACCAGGATCTTGTTGTTATAATAAAAGGCCACAATGTCCCCGGGCTCAAACTTCGACCCTTTCGCCGAAAAGAGAATTTCCCCATCCTGCAGCGTCGGCACCATGGAATTTCCGTAAGTCTGCAGGACCGGCAGCCATAGGGTGGCCACCAGAACCGCAATGGCGGCTACCGTAATCAGGGTATAAACCGTGCTCTTCAAGACCCTGTGGTAGCGGCGCTTATATTTCACCCGGCTCAGTTCGGCCTCCAGCTGCTCCGTTGTAGGCGGCTGTAAAGCACCGTTCTTTTTCATGGGTGCTTCAACCCCCCGGAATCAGGCCAAGCAGCTCCCGCAGTCCGGCCTGCTGGTCCATAAGCTGGTTCAGCTTCTCCTGCAGCGGCTCCCAGGCAGAGTTGGCCTCTTCCTCCGCCTTTTTGGTCATGGCGTCACATTTTTCCTGGGTTTCCGCAAGGAGCCGCTGGCATTTCTGCTGTGTTTCCCGCTCCATCTTCTCACAGACGGTCTCCTGTCGACCGCTCAAGGCGCGGATATTTTCCAGATACTGATTCGCGGCCTCCTGGGCCGTCTCGAAGACCCGGTTTATCCGCAGAGAGGCCTCCGCAATGGACCCCGCCTCGTCCAGCATGAGCTGGCGGTTATTCAGCAGCTCCTCGGCATGCTGCAGCTGCTCCCGCAGCCGGTCGTTTTCCCTGCTCTGCTCCAGCAGCATTTCCAATAGGTCCGAACGGCTCATTTTTTTCAGTTCCCGCTGTGTCATTGCGAATGCCCCCTCTCCGAAATTTCCTTTGCCGCGGCAATAGAAACGTTTCCATCGCCCCAGAATAACCGCACTGCCTTCTTCGGACGGTACGGCAACCATGCAACAAATAACTTTTGTGCCTGTTTAGTGTCAAGTATAGCACATATTGGTAAAAAATCAATAGGCAAAGCCCTGCCAAAATAATAAATTGGTAAAAATGATTGTAATGTGTGCATGGACAAACGTCGCCTTCTGGCATATAATGAAGACAGTCAAATTTTCAGAGCACCTAACCGGTGGCTTTGGACCATTCAATTATATTATGGGAGGTTAAAAATATGACGTCTGAAAAATGGCTTCAGGAAGCCGAGGAAATTCGCGGCTGCGTGTTAGCCGAAAGACGCGCGCTGCACCAAAACGCCGAAACCGGTTTTGATTTAAGCAGCACCCTTTCCTTTGTAAAACAGGAGCTTACCCAGATGGGGATTCAGCCCATGGAATGTGGGAGGGCTGGTATCGTGGCGCTTTTAGGTGGCAAAAAACCGGGGAAGGTATTCCTGCTGCGGGCCGATATGGACGCGCTGCCCATCCGGGAAGAGGCCGATGTGCCCTTTGCCTCCCAAAACGGAAATATGCACGCCTGCGGCCATGATCTGCACACCGCCATGCTGTTGGGCGCCGCCAGACTTCTGAAGGCCCATGAGGATGAAATTGAGGGAACCGTAAAGCTGATGTTCCAGCCGGCGGAAGAAACCTTCGAAGGCTCTCAGGATATGATCGACGCGGGACTGCTGGAAAACCCGAAGGTTGACGCCGCCCTGATGATTCATGTGATGGCGGGAATGCCCTTCCCGGCAGGGACGGTGATTGTTTCCGCCCCCGGTGTCAGCGCGCCAGCGGCGGATTATTTTGAAATCAAGGTGCGGGGCAAGGGCTGCCACGGCTCCATGCCCAACACCGGCATCGACCCCCTTACGGCAAGCGCCCACATTCTCATCGGTTTGCAGGAAATCCACAGCCGGGAGCTGGCCATGGACGACCGGGCTGTGCTGACCATAGGCACCATGCACGCCGGAACCGCCGCCAACGCGATTCCGGACACCGTCACCATGGGCGGAACCATCCGGGCCTTTGACGAGGAGACCCGCATCTTCATCAAAAAGCGGCTGACGGAAATTGCCCAGGGGATCGCAGGCGCGTTCCGGGCGGAGGCCTCCGTTGTGTTCGGAACCGGCTGCCCCACTCTGGTAAACGACAAAGAGCTGTCCCTCGATTGCGGAGCCTATGTCAAGGAGCTGCTGGGGCCGGAAAAGGCTCTGTCCGTGGCGGAGCTGAATGCCATGGGTGGAGGTGAAAAATCCTCCAAAACCGCCGGTTCCGAGGACTTCGCCTATGTGAGCCAGAAGGTTCCCGCGATTATGCTGGCTCTGGCCAGCGGTCAGCCGGAAAAGGGCTACCGCTACCCCCAGCATCACCCCATGGCAAAGTTCGATGAAAGCGTCCTGCCCATGGGAAGCGCGGTGTATGCCTATACGGCACTGCGCTGGCTCCAGGCCCACAAATAGTTTGAAACCGTCTGCTCAGGCTTTTGGCTTGGGCAGACGGTCTTTGTTATTCGTGGCCGGTTTTCCGGATGCCGCTGACAATGGCGTAATAGGCGTTTGAAGTAATCTTGTAGACAAGAGCGTAGAACAGGCCGAATACCAGAATGCTGATACCGGTGGTAATCAGGAACAGGTTCACATTGGTCATATTGAACAGCATCAAGAGCTTCCGGATGAGGGGGAAGGCAAAGCAAAGATGAACCACCGCCGTAACCAGAGGCAGGAAGAATACGGTCAGCATTTGGGAATTGATGCTCCGCCGGATGTCCTTCTTCGTCATGCCCACCTTTTGCATGATCTCAAAGCGGGACTGGTCCTCGTAGCCCTCGGAGATCTGTTTGTAATAGATAATCAGGACCGCGGCAAAGAGGAACACAATGCTCAGCATAATGCCCAGGAAGAAAATGCCGCCGTAGGTGCCATAGAAGTCAGCCCGCTGGGTATCCCGTACCTCCAGCTCGTAAAAATGGAAGGGGGTGTCCTGCATTTCCTCCTGCCAGGCTTTGATGTCGGCCACAATGGCGCACTGCACATCCGTACCCGCATCGGTGTCATAGCCATAGAGCCACTGAAGCTGCACCATCGGTTCTCCCCTGTAATCCTCCAGAGACATCAGACCGGATATACTGCTCTCCAGGTCCGGCACCACCACAAAAAGGGTGGGCAGGACATCCATGGCGGCAAGGCCATTGTCACAGAAGGTATCCAGCACGGCTTTCACCTGGAAGGTAGGTCCATTGTGAATGGAAAAGCTGTCCTCTTTGTACGCGCCCCGGGAGAAATAGAGCAGCACCTGGTTTTCCTCCAGCCTCTCGACGGTTCCCATGGTGCGGTTGTAATCCGCTAGCGGGACAAACAGCACATTGGTCAGGTCCCCATAGGAAAAGCCCGACAAAGCCCGCACTTCCGCCTCCAGTCTGCCATCCACCAGAAGACCCGAAATTACAGCATAGCGGTAATCGATGCTTTGCTTCGCGTCCGCCCCGTGAGCCTGCCGGATTCGCCCCATGCTTTCCCGAAGCTCCGCCACGTTTTCATCCCGCAGATCAGCCAGGGACTCAAACCCGACCCGGCTCATGATATCCCTGGGATAGCGGGTCCGCAGGCTGTCCTCCTCGCCGAAGTACAGGCAGGCGGAGGAGGAAATCATGACCAGCACCATGGTGATGAGAATGCAGATGGAGGCCAGACCCGCGCCGTTTCGCTTCATGCGGTAGGCCATGGAGGAGGTGGAAATGAAGTGATTGGCACGGTAGTAGTACCGTTTGTTCTTCTGCAAAATACGGCACAGCACCACGGAGCCAGACACAAACAGAAGATAGGTGGCCACAATCACCATCACTACCGCCACAAAGAACAGTGACAGAGCGGCGATGGGGTTCTGAATGGAAACCGCCAGATAATAGGCCCCACCCAGAAGGATGGCCCCCAGAACGCCCAGAATCCAGTTGGCCTTTGGGGGCTTCTCCCCCGCGCTCTCGCTGCGAAGCAACGCCACCGGATTGGAAACGCGCACCTGCCGCAGGGTATTGAGAAGCAGCAGCAGGAAAATGCCGCCGAAAACCAGGGCAGTACGCGTTACCGCCTCCAGGGAAACGGAGAGGGTATAGAAAACCTCCCCTATTACAATATATTTGGACGAGGAAGCCGGGCAGCCAGTCCGGCTTCCTTTCCATCTCGTGCCTAAGCTATAATAACTCAAACTTCGCACCCCTGAAAATCCCAACTTTTTGACCAAATTTGCGA
>JBJDYK010000143.1:0-6503 GCA_051867275.1 Faecousia sp. | reverse complement strand
TACGCTTGACCTCCAGACCGGCGATCTTGCCGGCGTCCTTGGTGGCCTGACGCTGAGAATCGGAGAAATAAGCGGGGACAGTGATGACCGCCTCGGTGACGGTCTGACCCAGATAGGCCTCGGCGTCAGCCTTCAGCTTCTGGAGAATCATGGCGGAGATTTCCTGGGGGGTGTAGCCCTTGCCGTCCACGGTGACCTTGTAAGAGGTTCCCATGTGACGCTTGATGGAGGCGATGGTGCGGTCGGCGTTGGTGACGGCCTGGCGCTTTGCCACCTGGCCCACCATACGCTCGCCGTTCTTGGCGAAAGCCACCACGGAGGGGGTAGTGCGGTTGCCCTCGGCGTTGGCGATGACAACGGGCTCGCCGCCTTCCAGAACCGCTACGCAGGAATTGGTTGTACCTAAATCGATGCCGATAATCTTAGACATAATAAGTTCCTCCTATATAAATGAGTATTTTTTACAAAAATCAGTTGGCCACCTGGACCATGGCGAAGCGGATCACCTTGTCGCCCATTCTAAAGCCCTTCTGGAGCACCTGAGAAATCACGTTTTCTCCCAGGCTCTCGTCCTCGGTGTGCATGACGGCGTTATGAAGATTGGGGTCAAAAGCGTCCCCCACGGTGCCGAAGGCCTCCACGCCCAGGCCGGAGAAGGTCTTGACCAGCTCGGTCATGGTCATCTCCACGCCCTTTTTATAGGCGGCGTCCTCCGTGGGCTGGTTGAGGGCCAGCTCCAGATTGTCGTAGATGGGCAGGAGCTTTGCCACGGTGTCGGCTCTGCCGTTGGAGTAGCTGGCGTCCTTTTCCTTTTGGGTGCGCTTGCGGAAGTTGTCATATTCCGCGGCCAGCCGCAGGTGGGCCTCATGCTCCCCGTCCAGCTTTTCCTGCAGGGCCTTCAGCTCCGCCTCGGCCTTCTTGGCCTTGGAGAACCGGGGGGCTTTTCCGGAGGCTTCCTGCTGGACCTCGGTTTCCTCCGGAGCTTGTTCCTGCTCCTGGGTTTCGGGAACATCCTGTTCGTTTTCGGGTTTCTTGTTTTCTGCCATGGTCTAATTCTCCTGTGTCGGTTCTTCCGCAGCGCCCTGGGGCAGCTGCTGTTGTTGTTGTTGGGGCTTGCTGAACATCTGGGACAGATTCTCCGCGAAATAGCTCAGACGGGCCGTTATCTTCGCGTAATCCATCCGGGTGGGACCTACCACGCCGATGAGGCCCTGCATGCCCTCGCCAATATCAAACTTGGTCATGACCACGGAGGTGTCCCGCAGCTCCTGGGCTACGTTCTCCGGGCCAACCAGAATCTGTGTTTTCTCGCCGCCCATTACGGCGGGCAGACCGGAAATGGTATCCTCATCCAGAGAGGACAGGATCTCCTGCGCTTTGCCTACGTCCTGATACTCTGGTTGATGCAGCAGCCGGACCTGACCCCGGAGGGCCACCTCCGTATCCTGCTGGCTCCGCAGCACCTGGGTGGTAAAGTCCACGATTACCGGCACCAGACTGGCGGCGGCTCCGGCGTTGCGGGTCACTCGCTCCAGAAGCTCCGCCGTAAACCGGTCGGCGGTGAGGCCGGTCATGCTGGCGTTCAGCACGGCGTTGAGGCTCTGGATGTCCTGCCCCGTCACATTGAGGGGCAGCTTGATGAGCCGGTTTTTCACCACGTCGTTGTCCGTCATGACCACCAGGATGAAGCTGCCGGCCTCAGCCATCAGGGTCTCAAACCGCTTGACGGTGGCCTGGCCCTGACGGGCCGTCATGGTGTAGGCGGGAAGATCCGTGGCCTGGGACACCAGCTTTGCCACCTTGTCCAGCACCTTGTCAAACTCGTGGAGCTTCAGCTCCATGGAATCCTTCAGATTTTTCGTCTCATCCACGCTAAGCTTGTAGCCCTGCATCAGCTCGTCGATGTACAGCCGGTAGCCCGCCGGGGACGGGACCCGCCCCGCGGAGGTGTGGGGCTGCTCCAAGTAGCCCATGGTGGTGAGATCGGACATTTCGTTGCGGATGGTGGCGGAGGAATAGTTCATATCCGGCAGCTCCGCGATTGCCTTGGACCCAACGGGTTCCGCCGTTCGGATATACAGGTCCACAATGGATTGCAGGACCTTTTTCTTCCGCTCGGTCAATTCCATGCTTCCGCCTCCTTTAGCACTCCGACTTCCTGAGTGCTAACGATACTATACAACCAACCTGGGGGATTGTCAAGGGGCAGGGTGTAAATAATTTTTGAACGAGTTTTGACAGCATCCGAAAGTGTGCTATAATGGGGACATGACAGTTTGCCCGAAAAGGAAATGACTATGTGGACGGTTTACATTCTTCGCTGCCGGGACGGCACCTTATATACAGGCATTACCGACGACCTGCCCCGGCGGCTCCATGCCCACAACACAGGCCACGGTGCCAAATACACCCGGGGCCGGGGTCCCGTGGAGCCGGTGTATCGGGAGACCTGCCCGGATAAGCCCGCCGCCCTGCGCCGGGAGGCCGCCATTAAAAAAATGTCCCGCCCCCAAAAGCTGGCCCTGTGCGGCCTGCCCCGGACAGAAACCGCAGATAAGAAATAAACCGGAATTTATTGCACACTCTCTGTAGGGGCCGGATATATCCGGCCCCTACAGACGGTAAACGAAAATTTGCCGGATTTACTTTTCGGAATCCGTGCGTTATAATGGACGCCATATGACAGATAAAGGAGGTATATGCCGTGGAAAACAAACGAAACGGTGAGGATGAGTTCGACGATTTGCTCCGCCAGGCTGACGCCCTCATTGACGATGACGGACAGGATTATTTCCACGCCCCCGGCGGCGTAGACGAGGAAAGCGCCCCCGACGGGGAGTATGTGGGCAATATACGGAATTTTAATAACAACTATGGCTATCAGCCGGAGCCTGCCGCTCCGGTGATTCCGGCCTATAATCAGGACTACCGGGAATACAGCCGGAATGTCCGTCAGGCCCCGGTTCAGCAGCCCGTATACCAGGAGCCGGAGCCGCCGGTCCGGGAGACGCCCAAACCCAAAAAGAAGAAAAAGAAGCACCGTTTTTTGAAATTCCTGCTGGTGCTGGCCATTTTGCTGGGCGGCCTGGGCTTCTGGCTGTCCACCCTCTTCGTAAAGCCCGAGACCGACCGGCCCATCGGGGAGCGGAAGAAGGACGCCGTCACTATTCTGCTGTGCGGCACCGACATGGAGGGCACCCGGACGGATACCATGATGCTGCTGTACATCTGCGCCCAGGAGAAGGCCGTGAATCTGGTGAGCCTGCCCCGGGACACCCTGACTCACACCACCTCCGGCAAAAACGCCAAGCTGAATTCCGCCTTTGGCCGGAACAACGGCAAGGAGGACCCGGTGGAGGGCATGGAGAACCTGATGCTTTACGTCCGGGACATTATCGGCTATATGCCCGACGGCTATATGCTCATCAATCTGGAGGGCTTTGTGGACGTGGTGGACCTGATGGGGGGCGTGGAATTCAACGTGCCCCAGGATATGTACTATGAGGATTCCTCTCAGGACCTGTACATCGACCTGCGGGAGGGCCTCCAGACCCTGAACGGCTACGACGCCATGTGCCTGGTCCGGTTCCGGAAGGGCTATTCCAATCAGGACCTGGGCCGGGTGGAGGTTCAGCGGGAATTCATTTCCGCCTGTATGAACCAATGGATGAAGGTGTCCAATGTCACCAAGCTGCCCGAGGTTCTGGACTGCCTGGGAGATAACGCCACCTCGGACCTCACCACCAAGAACCTCATGTGGCTGGCGCTGAACGCTTTTAAATCCGGCTTCGGCAACATCCAGACCGCCACTCTCCCGGGCTACGCCGACATGATTGACGGCGGCTCCTACTATGTTCTGGACCCCCGTGGCGTGGCCGAGATCATCAACGAATATTGTAATCCCTATGTCAGAGACATTGACCCGGAGGATCTTACCATCATCAACTGATTTTCAGGAGGACAGCCCATGGATTTTCAAATTTCACCCCGGTATACCGGCCGGCCGGAGGACAGACGGGACCCCATCGAGGAGGCCTGCTACGACTTTCTGGACAAAACCGGCGTTTCCTATGAGCGGGTGGATCATGACCCCGCCTTTCACATTGAGACCTGCCACGCCGTGGAGACGGTGCTGGAGGCTCCCATTGCCAAGAATCTGTTCCTGTGCAACCGGCAGGGCACGGACTTTTATCTGCTGCTGATGCCCGGGGATAAGGTGTTCAAAACCAAATTTCTCTCGTCCCAGTTGGGCTGCAGCCGGCTGAGCTTTGCCCAGCCGGAGCAGCTACAGGCCCTTCTGGGTGTGACCCCGGGCTCTGCCAGCCTTCTGGGACTGCTGAACGATGGGGAGCACCGGGTGATGCTGGTGGCGGACAAGCCCCTGCTGGACAGCCCCTGGCTGGGACTCCATCCCTGCAAAAACACCTCCACCCTCCGCATCCCCATGGACCAGGTTCTGAGCCGGGTGATTCCCGCCCTGGGCTATGAGATGCGTCTGGTGGAGCTGCCGGAGGCGGATTCATGACCACAGTGGGCCGCTTCGCCCCCACCCCCAGTGGGCGGATGCATATGGGCAACCTGTTCTCGGCCCTGCTTGCCTGGCTGTCGGTTCGTTCCCAAAAGGGAGAGCTGGTGCTGCGGATGGAGGATTTGGACACCCAGCGCACCAGCCCCGTTTACGCCGACCGGCTGCGGCGGGATCTGGAGTGGCTGGGGCTGTACTGGGACAGGGAAACTCCGCCCCAGAGCCAGAGAACGGAGGCCTATCTGGCGGCCTTCCGGAAGCTGGAGGCCATGGGGCTTCTGTACCCCTGCTACTGCACCCGCAGCCGCCTCCACAGCGTCAACGCCCCCCATGTGAGCGACGGCGTGTACGTCTATGACGGAGCGTGCCGGAAGCTCACGGCGGAGCAGCGGGCCGCCATGGGGAGGGCCCCCGCCTGGCGCGTTACGGTGCCGGAGCGGGAGCTTGCCCTGGTCGATGGGCTTCAGGGACCCTACCGGGAATACCTGCCCCGGGACTGCGGCGACTTTGTGGTGCGCCGGGCCGACGGGGTCTTTGTGTATCAGCTTGCGGTGGTGGTGGACGACGGGGATGCCGGCGTCACGGAGGTGGTCAGAGGCAGAGATCTGCTGTCCTCCGCGCCCCGGCAAATGTATCTCCAAGATCTTCTGGGCTATCCCCACCCCCGCTATTACCATGTCCCCATGCTCCTGAGCGGCGACGGACGCCGCCTGTCCAAGCGGGACGGGGATATGGATCTGGGGGCCTTGTCCCGGCGTATGACCCCGGAGGCCCTGCTGGGCTATCTGTCCCACTGGGCGGGCCTGCGGCAGGACGAAACTCCTGTGGATCTGGACACGCTGACCGGGGAATTTTCCTGGGATAAAGTTCGTTCGGAGGACATATTTGCCTCCATAGCCCCCTGAGTTATTCCGGAGAGGTAATCGGTCAGTCGCAGCCAGACTCTCGAGAGGCAGCAAAAAACGCCCTTTGCAACGCCCACTGTAGGGGAGGGTCATGACCCTCCCGGCAGTACGCAAAAACAATTCGTGCTGCATTTCGGCGAATTCGAACCAAACTCCCTGCGGATTCGCCCAAATTTGGCCGCAAATTCCGGTGCCTGTCGCCGGGAGGGTCATGACCCTCCCCTACATTTTGAGAAATCCTCTATGCGACTGAATAGATACCCGGAAAGAAGGAATACCATGCTTCAGGACATCGCGCCCCATACATATCACAACGAAATGGCCTTTGAGAATCCGAAGCCGGAGGCGGTGGCCCTGGTCTATGGCCGGGACGGCGTGCTGGCCAAAACGGGGGAGGGACAGTTGATTTTGCCCCGGGTGGGTGATTTTGGCCCCGCCCGCTGGATCTACGCCTTTTCCGTGGACGATACGCCCTACTATTTATCTCTTGCGCCACTGGAGGCGCCGGGCTTTGCCGTGACGCCTTTCCGGGAGGCTGCCCCCCGCCACAGGGTTTTTGCCTGCGCCGTGGGCCAGAGCCTGCACCGCTGGTACGGGGCAAACCGGTTCTGCGGCTGCTGCGGCGAACCCATGGAGCCGGGGACCCGGGAGCGGTCCCTGGTGTGCGGCATCTGCGGCCATACGGTGTACCCCAAAATCTGCCCCGCCGTCATTGTGGCGGTATGCCAGGGGGACCGGCTGCTTCTGACCCGGTACGCGGGCCGGGCCTTCAAACGGTATGCCCTGGTTGCGGGCTTCTGCGAAATCGGCGAGACTGTGGAGGAAACGGTGGCCCGGGAGGTTTTGGAGGAAACCGGCCTCCGGGTCCGGAATCTGCGGTTTTACAAGTCCCAGCCCTGGGTGGTGACGGACAGCCTGCTGATGGGCTTTTTCGTGGACCTGGAGGGCTCCGACCGGGTGCGTCTGCAGGAGGATGAGCTGTCCGAGGGCCGTTGGTTCCGCCGGGAGGAGCTTCCCACGGACCATTCCTTCGACAGCCTCACAGGGGAAATGATTGAGGTATTCCGTCAGGG
>JBJDYK010000142.1:11700-29841 GCA_051867275.1 Faecousia sp. | reverse complement strand
GTCACCATCGTTGGCGGTCTGACCTACTATGACGTCATCACCGGCGAGGGCTTCTACTACGAGATCGACCCCAGCAAGCCCGAAGGTGACCGGGTCACCATGACCTACAACGGCGTTGCCGTCAAGGACGACGATACCTTCACCGTGGTCGTGAACAACTACCGCTACAACGGCGGCGGCGACTATGTGAAGTATCTGAACGACCATGGCTGCGAATTCAAGGCCAACGACCCCGACCGGATCGTCTACTCCACCCAGTATGACATGATCCAGGGCGAGGACAAGGGCCAGGCCCGGAACCTGCTGGCAGACTACATCACCGAGCAGGAGACCATTGACCCTGCTGACTACACCATTGCAAACTGGAAGATCGTCGGCGCAAAATAATCCCCCAAATCACCGGCGGCCCTCGGGCCGCCGGTTTTTTTCTGTCATGTTGGCTCGATTCTGATTATTTTGGATAAAAACCCTTTGACATTGCCGCTCTTTCGAGGCATAATGAAAGAAAGGTAACTGTTCAGTGGTAGTCGCAAAACATAGGCGTTTTCGTTGGTGTTTACTGTAGGGGCAGGTTTTTATCCGGCCCGAAACGCGGTGGAACAGAGCAGAACCGAAAAAACTGCAGGATGTTACGGATTCGCATTGGTGCTACGCAAAACAATCAATTCCGGCATCTTTTTTCAAACGACTGAATAGATACAAAGAAAGAAAAAATGGGAGGGTCACATATGGATCAACACATGACTCTATCTGCCTTGATTTCCCAGCTTTCCCATACTTACGCCAGGGATCTGGGACTGTCCCAGCGGGGCCTGGCTTCCTTCCTCCACAGTTGCGGCTTCCAGGACGGCCTGACCGCCCTGCAGGAGGGCCGGGTAAACTGCAACGACCTGGAGCGCTGCTGCCGTCCGGTGCTGGACCGGCTTCAGGAGGCTCCCCCGGAGGGGTGGCTCCGCTTTTTCTATGATGAGCTGTCAGCCGGGCTGTTCCCCGACCCTCATCGTCCCGCTCCCACCCAGGCACAGCGTACCGCACAGGCATTCTTCCTGGAGGTGCTGGAGTGGCTTCTGAGTCGGGAGACCCTGCACTGCCCCTTCGATCCCCTGCTGGACCTGCACTGGGCCAACGAGGAGGAGCTGGCTTCCAGCCGTCTGCGGACGGAGTATGCGTCCTTCCGGGAGCTGATGACCCGGGACCACTTCCCCACCCTGCTGCGCATCGGCAGGGACTGCATGCCCTTCGACCCGGCAAGCCACACCATCGGCGTCAACAATGTGGCGGTCCACGCCGCCCGCCTTGCCAAGGAGGCGGGAATTCAGGTGGACATCCCCCTGGTCAGTGCTGCCGCCATGAGCCACGACATCGGAAAATTCGGCTGCCGTGGCCGGGATGCCCGGCGGATTCCCTATCTGCATTACTACTTCACCTGGCAGTATCTGTCCCAGCAGGACCTGCCCCACATTGCCCATGTAGCCGCCAACCATTCCACCTGGGATCTGGAATTTGAGAATCTGCCTGTGGAGTCCCTGCTTCTCATTTATGCCGACTTCCGGGTCCGTGGCCAGCGGGATGAAAGCGGCCACGAAGTAACGAAAATCTACTCTCTGGCAGAATCCTACGCCATCATCCTGTCCAAGCTGGCAGACGTGACCCCGGAAAAGCACCGTCGCTACGCCACGGTCTATGCCAAGCTCCGGGATTTTGAACGGTTTCTGTCCTCCCGGGGTATCTGCCCCGATATGGAGGTAACGAGCCTGCTGCGGACATCGCCCAAGGCTCCGGCCCTCTGCTCCGGTCCGGAAGCCATGGAGGAGCTGCGAAACCTGGTCTTTGACAACAGCATCCGCCTGATGGACACCTTCAGCACCGACGCGTCCTTTGAGGAGCTTCTGGAGCAGGCGAAGGCAGAGAAAAACCTCCAGCGCATCCGGACCTACCTGCTGCTGTTTGAGGAATACAACACCTATATGCCCCGCCACAGCAAGGGCATGACCCTCAGCTTCCTCTATGAGCTGCTGATGCACCGTGAAGGCGACGTGCGCCGCCGGGCAGCCGCCATCATGGGTCAGATTCTGGCCAACAGCGGCCCCTCCTACCGCAAGGAGCTGCCTGCCGATGCCCCTGCCACCGCCTACGCCCCCACCCTCATGGGTTACTTCGCCGAGGCCCGGGACCTCTGGGCACAGCAAATCCAGCTATGTCTCCACCCGGACCGGAAAATTTCCGCCAAGCACGCCCAGCGCATTGCCGACAGCTTAAAGGTCATCGCCGCCAGCCTCTTTGGGGCCTGCTCCGACTATGATGCCCAGGTCATGGCCCAGCCGCTTTTGGAGCTGCTGCCCCAGGCCCAGGAGGAGGACCGTCTGCCCCTGATCTGCGCTCTGGCCCAGGTTCCCCCCAAGGCCATTCCCCCCGAGGCCATGGAGGGGCTGACGCAAACGCTGCTTCGGTTCCTGAACAGCGGAGACGAGCCTCTGCAGCTTACCACGCTGCAAGCCGTTACCGCCTTCCTGGACCGGGACCCCGGCCTGACCGATACCTTCGTGCCGCTATTAAAGGCCGCACAATGCGGCACCTTTGCCCCCGCCTACAGGCGGGCCATCCTTCTGAATCGCTGCGGCTGTGAGGCCCCTCTGCCTGAAGCCGATACCCGGGAGCTGTTTCTGAACAACCTGAAATCCGCGGTTCATTGGACCGTAAAGCTGGTGACCATCGACTACCTCCGGGACCGCGCCCTCCAGGACCCCTCCGCCACCTTCCACACCGTCACCCACCTGTCCAACCTTCTGTGCGTCAGTGAGCATCTGCCCGTCCGGGAGTACGCCGGTCAGGCCCTGTTGCAGCTGCTCCCCGCCCTGACCGTTGACCAGTGCAACGAAATTGTGGTGGATCTGACCAGAGAGCTGGAAACCGGCCAGGAGCAGATTTCCTACTATATTGCCCCTGTTTTGGGCAAACTTCTGTGTCAGATGCCCCACAAGGAGCTGTCCGAGGGTGTGGACTATCTGGACGATCTGATCCATGCCGGCAGTCCCGGTTCCCTCCGGGCCGCCCTGGCTGCCCTTTATACCCTGGGCTCCATGCTTGCCGCGCCCCAGTGCTGGCAGGATGAACCGGTGCGCCAGCGGGTCCTGAGCCTGCTGCTGACCGGCATTGCCCACTATGAGCCTACCATTCACCAGACCGCTCTGACCGTCCTGTTCCGGAAGGTCTTCGGCAATTCCGCCATCCCTCTGGAAATCCGGCGGGACTATCTGGTATGCTCCGGCAAGAAGCTGCTGTGTATGCTCTCGGAACCCACCCGGCAGCAGCTTACCTTCTACAACCACGCCGCCATGCTGAACCACCTGTACCGGCTTCTGGTTTCCTGCGAAATGGAGAACATCCCCCTGAGCTTCCCGGAATCCCGGCCCGTAGCCTTCTTCCCGGGCACCTTCGACCCCTTCTCCACCGGCCACAAGGAAATCGTCCGGGCCATCCGGGAGCTGGGCTTCGAGGTGTATCTGGCCATCGACGAGTTCTCCTGGAGCAAACGGACGGTTCCCAAGCTGCTGCGCCGGAAAATCGCCGCCATTTCCGTGGCGGATCAGTGGGACGTGTACCTCTTCCCCGACGACACCGCCGTGAATATCGCCATTCCCGAAGACCTGGCAGCCCTGGCCAATCTCTTCCCTGGACGGAAGCTGTACCTGGTTGCCGGCAGCGATGTGATTGAAGGAGCCTCCGCCTACCGGTCCGAGGAACCGGGCTCCGCCAGGTATTACAACCATGTGATCTTCCACCGAGCCGACAGCAAGATCGATGAAGAAAAGCTGCGGACCATCCTGCGGGGTGATTTCCAGCTCATGCGGCTGCCTGCCTGGTGCGACAACGTCAGCTCCACCCGCATCCGGGAGGATGTGGATAAAAATCTGGACATTTCCACCCTGGTAGACCCCATTGTCCAGTCCTTCATTTACGACAACCGCCTGTACCTGCGCTCTCCCCAGTTCAAGGGAGAGCTGGCCCCCGGAGACCTGTATTTCGCCAGAGCCAGAAGGGATTTGCCTCTGCCCGCCGCCCTGCGTGCCTGCCTGG
This sequence comes from Faecousia sp., assembly GCA_051867275.1. Taxonomy (GTDB): domain Bacteria; phylum Bacillota; class Clostridia; order Oscillospirales; family Oscillospiraceae; genus Faecousia. Next base: position 25,764 of record JBJDYK010000142.1, on the reverse strand, counting down.
ACCGTTATCCGGACAGCACCGCCGTATTCCTGATGGCCTACTCCTCTCCGGCTCCCCTGGGCTGGAGCTGCGGCCACACCATTACCAGCTCCCAGCTTCTGGAATCTCTGGGCAGCCCGGACGCCGCCGCCTATGTGCGGCAGCACACCTCCGGCCGGATTCTGCTGGTGGACCATGCCGCCGTTCTGAACACGGACCTGTCCGGCATTCGCCGGAAAATGGTGGGCGAGCTGCTGGCGCGGAGCCTGGAGACGGACCACACCTATGCCCTGTGCCGTTGCGCCCCCATGGACCCCATGTTACTGGATCTGATGGAGCTGGGCTTCCAGCCCATCCCCGGCCAGCCGGACCTGCTGTATGTGGATATGCGTGCCCCCGTGGTCCTGATTCAGGATGTGCTTTTAAGCATCAAGGAGCCTCTGCGCAGCGACCCGGAGGTGGTGGAGACCGTGGAGCGCACCCGCCATAAGCTGCGCAAAACCCTGGCCTCCCTGTATCCCGGCCGCCTGCTTCTGACCTTTGACGAGGAAATGCTGAGCCAGAGCCTGTCCCGCCGTGCCCAGGCCCACAATCCGCCCCTGCCCGCCAAGCCCGGTACCCGTCCTCTGGGAGCCTATATGTGCGTCCCCTACGGAAAGGCCCTGGCCGATGAGGTGGTTCCCGGTTCCGTTACCAAGACTCTCCACTCCGACCGGGTCTATGACGCGGGCCTGCGCCGGTTCACCATCACCCAGTCCCCCGGCTACTCCTCTCTGGAGGGCCAGGTGCGGACCATCAAATCCTTCCGCCGCCCCGTGATTCTGGTGGACGACCTGATGCACCGGGGCCACCGTATGGCGGAGCTGGATCACATCTTCAAAGAGGAGCAGGTGGAAATCCGCGCCATCATCGTGGGGCTTCTGTCCGGTCAGGGCCGGGATCTGATGCTGACCCAGGGCCGCACCGTGGACTGCGAATACTACATCCCCAATCTGTGCCACTGGCTGAATGAGAGCAGCCTCTACCCCTTCCTGGGCGGCGACAGCGTGGACCGTCCTCTGGAGACGGACTGGACCCGTCCCGCCATCAACATGGTTCTGCCCTATGTGAATCCCACCTTCCTGCCGGACAGCGCCACGCGGCTGCGGCTGTCCCTCACGGCTCTGGAAAATGCCCGGGATATTCTGAAAATTCTGGAGCAGCGGCATCTTGCTACGTTTTCCACCATCCTTACGCTGGAGCGGCTGGCGGAGGCTCTGTTCCGGCCCCGCTTCCCGGACCGGGGCGACTATCTGCGCTACGATCTCACCGTTCCCGCCTCCCAATATGTGGCCGGGGACCTGACCCAACTGGAGCGAATCTCTATGACGGAGGATATTCATGGTCTATAAAGCATGTAAATCCTGGTGCGTGGCCTGCCCGGAGGGAGAGCCCTTCCCGGGTACGGAGGTTCAGTCCCCCTTCCATCCCCTTCTCATTCTGCAACCGGCGGACCCTTTGACCTCCAGGGCTATTTACCCCATCACCAGTCTGAGCGAGTTGGACCGTGAGGGGCCGGAGGCCCTGCTGCCGCCTCAGAAGGTGGAAGGGTCCCTGGGAGATTTTGTAGAACGCCACGGCGCTACCGTTTTAAACCCCCGGTTCCCCAAGGCCCTGTCCCACCTGGAAGCCATGTCCCACGCTCCCCGGAATCACCTGCGGGTGACACTGGTGGGGCTGGGGGATGTGGGCGGCACGGTTCTCACCGGACTGAAGCTGCTGGGCCGGGAGATTGATGAAATTCAAATCTTCGACCCCAACGAAAACGCCTGCCGCCGGTACGAAATGGAGCTGAATCAGGTTCTGTCCCCGGAGGGTGAGCCTCTGCCCCGGATCACCATCTGTCCTCCTGACCGGCTGTTTGACTGCGACCTGTTTCTCTTTACCGCCTCCCGGGGCGTGCCGCCGCTGGGAGCCCAGGGGGATGTGCGTATGGCCCAGTTCCAGGCCAACCGGCAGATGCTGCGCTCCTACGCGAGACAGGCAAGAGACGCCAATTTTCAGGGCCTGTTCTGCCAGATCTCCGACCCTGTGGATCATCTGTGCCGGGCGGTCTTTCTGGAAAGCAACCGGGATGAAAACGGAAACCTGGACTTCATGGGTCTGCTCCCCCATCAGATACAGGGCTTCGGCCTGGGGGTCATGGCCGCCAGAGCCTGCTATGCCGCCCGGGAACGGGGCATTTCCCCCGACACCGTCCGGGTCTACGGCCCCCATGGTGCCGGTCTGGTGGTTGCAAATGCCCCCTGTGACGGCTATGACCCGGCCCTCTCTCAGCTCCTGACCCAGGACACCCGCACCATGAATCTGCGGGTCCGGGATTTAGGCTACAAACCATATATCGCCCCGGGCCTCAGTTCCGCCTGTGTCTCCATTCTGCGTCTGCTGCGGGGCCGGCGACACTACGGAGCCATCCCTCTGGGGGGCGTCTACTTCGGCTGCGAATCCGTCATAACCCCCTATGGCCCCCGGATCTTCCGGGAGTCCCTCCATCCGGAGCTGCTGAAGCAAATCGCCGCTGCCTATGAGGAGCTGAAGGATTTTTCCTACGATGCGCCGCAGCCGTCTGCGCATTAAACACATAAATTGGAATTTATCGCACATCGCCGTAGGGCGGGGTCATGACCCCGCCGGGCAGTCGCAAATCCGTAGGCAATACCTGTAATTCGCAAAATGGGCGGTTTACGGAAAAAATGTGCGTTTCCCGCAACTGCACTGCAAAAATCGGTGCCCGGCGGGGGCATGCCCCCGCCCTACGGATGCGTAAACGAAAATTTACCTTCCAGGCCGCCTTGGCCGAGGACTGTTCCCCATGATAGAGGAGGCGAATGTATGCCCAATACTGTATATCTCATGATTACCGACCCGACGCCACGGCTGCTGCAGCTTCTGGATTCGGTGCTGGATGGGCTTCCCTGTCAGTCCGCCTCTCCGGAGGATTTGGCCCGGGGATGTCTCAGGGGCCAACGTGTCGTCTTCGCCCTGGGCACCGATGATCTGGGCATGGGGCCGGAGACCCTGACCCTGCTGCGAACCCTGCGGCGGTATCCCAACGCTCTGACCGGCTCTGCCGCCGTGGTGCTGGCAGACGGAGCCGGAGAGCTGTACACCAAGCAGGCGGCCCAGGCTCTTGTGTTGGCCGCCAACCAGGCTGGCTGCTGCTTCCCCGGAAAGCCTCTGGTGGAGGGCACCGGCTCGCTGTACAACCAGCACATTCTGGCCCGGCAGTTGGGCCTCTCTCTGGAGGAGACCTACCATCACCGGGCAAAGGAGCTGGTGCGGCAGGTCCTTGATTTTGAAGCCCCCGGGTTCCCCCGTCCCAGAATTCTGATGCTCCACGCCTCAGACAACCGCCGCTCCAACACGGTAGCCATGGGAAACCATGTTCTTTCCCATCTGGCCCCCTACTGCGACACCAAAACCATCAGTCTGCAAAACGGCGCCATATACGACTGCCGGGGCTGCTCCTACAAGGCCTGCCTCCACTTCTCCCAGAATGGCACCTGCTACTATGGCGGCGCTCTTCCCACGGAGGTATTTCCAGCCATTCTGGACAGCAACGCGGTGCTGCTGCTGTGTCCCAACTACAACGACGCACCCAGCGCCAACATCATGGCACTCATTAACCGGATGACGGGTCTGCTGCTGCAAAAGCCCCTGTACGACAAGTACCTGTTCTCCATCGTGGTCTCTGGCTATTCCGGCGGCGACCTGGTGGCCCGGCAGATTCTGGGGGCCCTGTGCCTGAACAAGACCATGATGCTGCCGCCTGATTTCTGCTTCTTCCAGACCGCCAACGACCCGGGCTCTGCCATGTCCGCCCCGGGTATCGAAAGCCGCCTGGAAACCTGGTCCCAAAGCATTCTTCACACCCTGCTGCCATAAAACCATACGAACCCCTCCCGGGACCAGAGATTCCGGGAGGGGTTCGTGGTGTTTGTGGAATAAATCTGAGATTACTTCTTGGCCAGGTACTTCCGCAGGTCAAGAGCGACGGCGATGACAATGACCACGCCCTGGGCCACATAGGTGTAGGCCGGGTCCACACGCATGTACTGCAGGCAGATCTTCAGAATTTCGAAGACCAGAACGCCCAGCAGGATGCCGGGGACGGTGCCGACACCGCCGTTGGTGGAGACGCCGCCGATGGTACAGGCAGCGATGGCTTCCAGCTCGTAGCCCTGGCCGGTGGCGGTGGAAGCACCGGCGGCCTTGGAGCAGAGCAGGAATCCGGCCAGGCCGTACAGGACGCCGGCCAGGGTGTAAATCCGAATCAGGGTAGCGGGAACGTTGACACCGGCCACGGAGGCGGCGCTTTCGTTGCCGCCGATGGCGTACATATACTTGCCGTGACGGGTCTTATTGTACAGGAACCACATAAACAAGCCCACCACAATGGCCACCAGAGCCAGGTAGGGAATCCAGCCGAACAGGTTGCCCTTGGCCACGGTCTTATAGCCGTCCGTCAGGCCACCGATGGGGTCATTGCCGGTGTAAATACAGGTAAGGCCATAGATAATGGTCTGGGTGCCCAGTGTGGCGATGAAGGGGGGCACCTTCAGATATGCGACTACTACGCCATTAACGAAGCCGAAGAGAGCCGTCACAGCAACGGCAGCCAGGAGGCCCACAATCACAGGCAGCTCCGGCATATTGGGGAAGAACTTGGCGCTGAAGGTCTCGGTCTGGAGCAGGGTGGCAGCCACGCAGGCGCCCAGACCCACCATACGGCCGGCGGACAGATCCGTGCCCTTGGTAATCAGGCAGCCGGATACACCGGCGGCGATGATAAACCGGGGGCCGATGTTGGTCAGCAGGTTCTTGGCGTTGTCGGTGGTCCAGAAATTCTCCGTGCCGAAGCCGACTGCCAGCACCATGATTGCAATGATGATAATGATGGCGTTATTCGCCAGGAAGTTGCCGACGGATTTTGCGGTAATGGGCTTCAGCGCATTGGCCGGAGCCTGTGAACTGGATTGTTTCTTCGTCTCGTTTTGGGTCGTCTTTCCCATGTCCCGGGACCTCCTTACTTAAACTGGGTTGCCAGAGCCAGGATGTTCTCCTGGGTGGCGTCTTTTCTGTCCACAAAGCCGGTGACTCTGCCGTCACACATAACCATGATCCGATCGGACATGCCGATCAGCTCACTCATCTCAGAGGAAATCATAATGATGCTCTTGCCCTGGGCGGCCAGGTCGGCAATGATGCAATAGATTTCATACTTGGCGCCGACATCGATGCCACGGGTGGGCTCATCCAGAATGAACACATCCGGGTCATTGGCCAGCCACCGGGAAATCAGCACCTTCTGCTGGTTGCCGCCGGAAAGAGACTGGATCTGGGTCTTGCTGGAAGGCGTCTTGATGGACAGCTTGGCCACATTTTCCTGCACCAGCTTGTCCACCTTCCGGTTGTTGAGGACGAAGCCCGCGGAAAGGTACTTGTCCAGAGAGGAAATCGCCACATTGTCCGCCACGCTCAGAACGCCCAGAATGCCGGTGGCCCGGCGGTCCTCCGTCAGAAGGCAGAGGCGGTTTTGGATGGCGTCTCTGGGCTTATTGATTTTCAGTTTCTTGCCTTGGTAGTAGATGCTTCCCTTACTGTGGGCACGGATGCCGAACAGGCCCTCCATCAGCTCCGTCCGCTGGGCGCCCACCAGTCCGCCAACGCCCAGAATCTCGCCCTTGCGCAGGGTGAAGTTCACGTCCCGGAAGGACTTGGGGTTAATGGAGGTAAAGTCCTTGACCTCAAACACCACCTCGCCGGGTTGGTTGTGCAGCTGGGGGTACAGGTTCGTCAGCTCGCGGCCAACCATCTTGGTGATAATCATGTCCGTGGTCAGGTCTTTGGCATCCCAGGTGCCGATGTACTGACCGTCGCGCATAATGGTAACTTCGTCAGAAATACGAAGAATTTCATCCATTTTATGGGAGATGTAAACAATGGAAACACCCTTGTCCCGCAGCTCGTTTACGATGGTAAACAGAGCTTCTACCTCTGCCGCCGTCAGGGAGGAGGTGGGCTCATCCAGGATCAGGACTCTGCAGTCCGCGGAAACTGCCTTGGCAATCTCAACCAACTGCATCTGGGACACGGACAGAGTTTTCAGCTTCGCCCGGGGATCGTAGTTCAGATGAACCTCTTTCAGAACCTTGGCCGCGTCCGCGTACATTTTGTTGTGGTCCACAATCAGGCCGCCCATCTTCATGGGGTAGCGACCCACGAAGATATTCTCCGCCACGGAGCGCTCGGGAATGGGCTGCAGCTCCTGGTGCACCATGGCGATGCCCTTTTTCAGGGCGTCCAGAGGATCCTTGATGTGGACCTTCTCGCCTTCGTAATAAATTTCGCCCTCGTCCATTTTGTAAATGCCGAACATACATTTCATCAAAGTGGACTTACCGGCGCCGTTCTCACCCATCAGGGCGTGAACCGTACCGGGCCGGAGTTTTAACTGTGCGTGATCCAATGCCTTTACGCCCGGGAAGGACTTGCATACGTCACGCATTTCCAAACGATATTCCGCCATGAATGGTCCCCCTATGTACCATGTATTCTGTGCCGCCAAACAGGCAGAGCCAATAAAAGGGGGTGCGTGCGCTTTCGCAACACGCACCCCGGTAAAAACTGCAGTGTGGCTGAATTAGCCCATGAAGTCCGCAACGTTCTCGGGCGTGACCTTCACATAGTCAACGTAGTACTGCTTCTCGACGGTCTCGCCCTTCAGCAGCATCTCCATGACTTCGATGGCCTTGGCAGCCTGACCCTTGGCATCGTTCAGAACGGTACCGGTCATGGTGCCGGCCTTAACCTGCTCCAGCGCATCGGGCAGAGCGTCAACGCCCACCAGGTAGATGTCCTTGCCCACGGTGCGGTTAGCAGCCTGGATGGCCTGCTGAGCGCCCAGAGCCATGGCGTCGTTGTTGCAGAAGACAACCTCGACCTTGTCGCCGAACTGAGCCAGGTCATTGGCGCAGATCTCCTGGCCCTTGGCCTGATCCCAGTCGCCACGGGTCAGGTTCAGCTGCTCAACCTTCATACCGGCATCCTCAAGAGCCTTGACGGAGTACTGGGTACGGAGCTGAGCGTCGATGTTCTCGGGGTCGCCCTGGATCATGATGTAGGAAATCACGCCGTCGCCGTTGATGTCGCCCTTATTGGCGGTCTCCAGGATCAGTTCGCCCTGGTAAGTACCGGACTGAGCGGCGTCGCAGCCAACGTAGGCAATCTTGTCCCACATGTTCATAACTTCGGCAGTGGGCTCGCGGTTGATGATGACAGCGGGGATGCCGGCTGCCTTCACCTGCTCCACGATGCCGTCAGCAGCGGAGGTCATGACGGGGTTGATGATGAGGATGTCGTACTTCTGGGAAATGAAGGTGTTGATCTGCTCGGTCTGGGTGGCCTGGTCGTTCTTGCCGTCCACCACGGAGACTTCGTAACCCTTAGCCTTCAGATCGCTCTCCAGAGCGTTCCGGTAGGTGGTCATGAAGTTATCGTCAAACTTGTAGATGCAGATACCGACCTTCTTGCCGGCGGCGTCGCCCTTGGAATTGGTGTTGCCCTTAGCGCAGGCGGCCAGGGCCAGGACCAGCACCAGAGCCAGAACGAGAGCCAGAGCTTTTTTCATTTTCATTGGAATCTCCTCCCTAATTTTGCCAGGCCTCGATGGGTCTGGACTATGTTTAACAGTATAGCACCTTGTTTCTGTTTTGTAAAGTGATATTTTCATGTATTTTACATATTATGCTAGATATTTGTATATCTTGTACAATTCTTGCTAGTAATATTTATGCATTATCACATATCGTTCCCCTTTTCCTCCCGGAGCTGGATGAACGGGTCCGTTTCCGGCAAGATTTCTCAGAAAACCGGCGAAAGCCTCTTGAAACTTCCTCCGGTTTATGTTAAAATGTCCGGGATATTGTAAAGGCTATGAGCGGGCTGCCTTGCGCTGACCGTGCGATTTTCAGAGAGGGCGGGATGGTGGGAGCCGCTCATCGTACAGCGCCGGGCTTTCTCCCGGGAGCCGCCGCCTGAAACCGCAGTAGGGTGGGCCGGAGGACCTCCGTTATGGGTCAGGGGCGTGGTCGCGCCCCGGAAAAGCGCGCCGTTTCGGCGAATTGCGGGTGGTACCGCGGAAGATGCTCGGTCTTTCGTCCCCATGGGTGGACGAGGGGCCATTTTTATTTGTCTATTATTTTGTATCTATTCAGTTGCTCGAAAAAAGATGCCGGAAATGGTTGCTTTGCACAGCACCAGCTGTAGGGCGGGGGCATGCCCCCGCCGGGCAGTTGGAAATCTGTAGGTATCACCGAAAGATGTACAATCCGCTGCACAGGCAATGTGGTGTGTTTGTGCAACGCCATTGCTTTCAAAACTTCCGGTGCCCGGCGGGGGCATGCCCCCGCCCTACAGTAGGTACCATCAAAACCTATCGTGCATTCGATATTTTCTGGCTGTCACTGAACAGTTACATTATTTTAAAGGAGAGAATTCCATGAAACAGCAATTGGAAGAAATCAGGCTGCGTGCCCTCCAGGCTCTGGAGGAGGCCGCCTCCCCCGCCGCTCTGGAGGAGCTGCGGGTGAGGCTTTTGGGCAAGAAGGGTGAGCTTACCGCCGTCCTGAAGCAGATGGGCAAGCTCAGTGCCGAGGAGCGGCCCGTCATGGGTCAGCTTGCCAACTCCGTCCGCGCCGCCATCGAGGCCAAGCTGGAGGAGCGCAAGGCCGCCATCCACGCCGCCGTCCTGGAAGCAAAGCTGGAGAGCGAGGCCCTGGATGTGACCATTCCCGGCCAGGCCGTGGAGCTGGGCCATCAGCACCCCATGAACCAGGTGCTGCAGGAAATCAAGGACATCTTCGTGGGCATGGGCTACCGGGTGGTGGACGGTCCCGAGGTGGAGCTGGCCAGCTACAACTTTACCCGCCTGAACATTGAGGAGGGCCACCCCTCCCGGGATCGCAGCGACACCTTCTACTTCACCGATGACGATTCCGTCCTGCTCCGGACCCAGACCAGCCCCATGCAGATCCGGTCCATGGAAAACACCCAGCCCCCCATCTGCATTCTGGCCCCCGGCCGTGTGTACCGCAAGGACGAGGCCGACGCCACCCACTCCCCCATGTTCCACCAGATCGAGGGTCTGGTGGTGGATGAAAACATCACCATGGGCCATCTGAAGGGCGCCCTGGTGACCCTGATGAAGAAGATTTACGGCGAGGACGCCGTCATGCGTTTCCGCCCCCACCACTTCCCCTTCACCGAGCCCAGCTGCGAGATGGATATGCAGTGCCACAAGTGCCACGGCACCGGCGAGGTGGACGGTCAGGTGTGCTCCACCTGCCACGGTGAGGGCTGGATTGAGCTGCTGGGCGCCGGTATGGTGCATCCCAAGGTGCTGGAGGGCTGCGGCATCGACCCGGAGAAATACTCCGGCTTCGCCTTCGGCATGGGTCTGGAGCGTATGGCCATGGGTCGTATGCGCATCAACGACCTGCGTCTCATTTTCGACAACGACGTGCGGTTCCTGAATCAGTTCTAAGGAGGGGAAAGACATGAAGCTCAACAGAAAATGGATCAACGAGGAATTTGTGGATCTTTCCCACGTTTCCGATAAAGAATTTGTGGAAACCATGACTATCTTCGGCCAAAAAGTGGAAACCTATGAACGTATGGACGCCGAGATCAAAAACGTGGTGGTGGGCAAGGTTCTGTCCATGGTTCGTCACCCCAACTCCGACCATATGTGGATCTGCCAGGTGGACGTAGGCCAGGAGGAGCCGGTGCAGATCGTCACCGGTGCCCAGAACGTACAGGAGGGGGACCTGGTTCCCGCCGCCCTGCACAACTCCTGGCTCCCCGGCGGCGTCCACATCACCAAGGGGAAGCTCCGGGGCGAAAAGTCCAACGGGATGCTCTGCTCCTTCCAGGAGCTGGGGCTGACCCAGAACGACCTGCCCGACGCTTACGCCGACGGCATCTGGATTCTCAATGACGAGAACTGCAAGCCCGGTGACGACATTAACGCCCTCATTGGCAACGACGACACCGTGGTGGATTTTGAAATCACCAACAACCGGCCCGACTGCTACTCCATCCTCGGTCTGGCCCGGGAGGCCGCCGCCGCCTTCGGCCTGCCCATGCGACACCATGCACCTGTGGTTCACGGCAGCGATGCCGGTTCCATGTACGACAAGCTGGATGTGGAGGTTCCCGCCGAGAACCTGTGCAGCCGGTACACCGCCCGGATGGTGGCCAATGTGAAAATCGGTCCCTCCCCCAAGTGGCTGCGCCAGCGGCTGCGGGCCAACGGCGTGCGCCCCATCAATAATATTGTGGACATCACCAACTATGTGATGCTGGAGTACGGCCAGCCCATGCACGCCTTTGACTACCGTTATGTGTCCTCCGGCAAGATCATCGTCCGGGAGGCCCAGGAGGGCGAGACCCTCACCACCCTGGACGGCAACCTCCGCAAGCTGGCCCCCGGTATGCTGGTGATCGCCGACGAGTCCAGACCCATCGGTCTGGCCGGTATCATGGGCGGCGAAAACTCCGAAATCGTGGAGGACACCTCCATGGTGGTCTTTGAGTCCGCCAACTTCAACGGCACCTCCATCCGTCAGACCGCCCTGGCTCTGGGTATGCGCACCGAGGCCTCCGGCAAGTTTGAGAAGAGCCTGGATCCCATGCTCACGGTTCCCGCAGTCCAGAGAGCCTGCGAGCTGGTGGAGCTGCTGGCCTGCGGCGACGTGCTGGACGGCACCATCGATGTGGTGAACTATGTTCCCCAGCCCAGAGATTTGGAGCTGGAGCCTGAGAAGATCAACAAGCTCCTGGGTACCGAGATTTCCCGGGAGGATATGGTAATGTATCTGGAGCGTCTGGAAATTCCCGTGGAGGGCAACACCATCCATGTACCCTCCTGGCGTCCTGATCTTACCCGGATGGCGGACATCGCCGAGGAGGTGGGCCGTTCCTTTGGCTACAACGAGATTCCCACCACTGCCTTCAAGACCTCCACCCAGGGCGGCTACTCCCCCCGGATGCTGCTGGAGACCAAAGCCGGAACCCTGTGCCGTGCCATGGGCTACAGCGAAATCATCACCTATTCCTTCGTCTCCCCCGCCATCTTCGACCAGATTCGCCTGCCCGCCGATTCTCCCCTGCGGGACGCTCTGAAGATTCAGAATCCTCTGGGCGAGGATACCTCCATCATGCGGACCATCGCCCTGCCCTCCATGCTGGACATTCTGTCCCGGAACAGCGCCTACCACAACAAGTCCGCCAAGCTCTATGAGCTGGCCAAAATCTACCTGCCTGTTCAGGGTCAGACCCTGCCGGAGGAACCCAAAATGCTGGTTCTGGGCACCTATGGCGCCGGCGAGACCTTCTTCACCTTGAAGGGCGAGCTGGAGGCGATTTTGGACGGTCTGCGTCTGCCCAGAGCCTCCTACACCGCCGTCAAGGACAATCCCAGCTACCACCCCGGCCGCTGCGCCAAGGTGACCATCGGCGGCGTGGATGTGGGCTATATGGGCCAGATTCATCCTCTGGTGGCCGGAAACTACGGCATGGATGGGGATGTCTTCTGCGCCGAGATCAACTTCACCCGGCTCTTTGACCTGCAGCTTCCCGCACCCACCTATGTCCCCCTGCCCAAGTACCCCACCGTCACCCGGGACCTGGCTCTGGTCTGCGATGAGAACACCACCGTGGCCCAGGTGGAGGAGGTCATCACCGCAGCCGCCGGAAAGCTGCTGCGGAAGCTTCGCCTGTTTGACATCTATCGGGGCAAGGGCATCCCCGAGGGCAAAAAGAGCATGGCCTTCACCCTGGAGCTGCGGGCCGATGACCGGACCCTCACCGACGGCGACGCCGAAAGCTGCGTGGCCAAGGTCCTGGCCGCCCTCAGCGAGAAGCTCCAGGCTACCCTGCGATAACAATTGGAATTTTCTGTAAAGATTTCGTTGTTTCCCTTTACTTTGACCGGGATTTGTTATATGATGTAGCCATCTTGGAAAGAAGGAGGAATCCTTTGTGAACGAAAATACCATTAAGTTTACTGTCCCCGGTGATGAAAGCGAGAATATGCATCGGATTCTTCGCTCGGTCTTCGACGCGCTCAGTGAGAAGGGCTACAACCCCATCAACCAGATCGTCGGATATCTGCTGACTGAGGACCCCACCTATATCACCAATTATAACAACGCCCGCGCCATGATCTGCAAGCTGGACCGGGATGAGCTTCTCCAGGAGCTGGTCCAGTACTACCTGTTCGACAAGCAATAACCACCTGACCCCGGGGCTGCGCCAAATACCGCAGCCCCGGTCCCCTTATGGGCTGCACCTTCTCAACTTCATACCGCCCCTCCGTCTTACCAAAACAGCATCCCCTTTTCCCCGCTTCGGACCATTTTGTAACAAAGATTACAAAAAAGTTTCAAGTTTCATCCCCCATAGGGTTGACAACCCGGAAACAACGTGTTACAATCTGGTTACATTCTCATCAGGGAGGTTCCTATGGCTGAACAACTCGACGGCCTCATGTATAAAGGCCATCCTCTCATGCGCAAGGATAACATGATCTATTACGGCTCCATGGCCGATTCCCACATTGTCATGCTCCAGGTTCTGGACACCAAAAAGGTGGGCGACCTGGATGTGGCTTCCCGCGTATCGGTTCAGCTCCTGCTGAACGACCCGGCTCTCAAATCCCGGGATCGCATCGTAAAGAAGAGCGAAAAAGACGGCTTGTATACAGCGCTGGATGTTGGCTGTGTCTGGCTGGAACGCGCTCTGGCAAAATAATCGCACTGTAAGACGGAGGGTAACGTATGAACATCAGAAAGAGAATCCTGAGCCTGGCTCTCATTGCCGCCATGCTGGTCGGCACCCTGGCTATGACCACCAACGCATCCGATGATATTAAGTCTTCCATCGGCATTGTGGATGCTTCCGCCCTGCGGCTGCGGGAAGGCCCCAGCACCGGCACCTCCATCCTGGCCACCGCCTACCGGAATGACTATGTTGTGATTCTGGAAGCCCAGGGCGACTGGTACAAGGTGATTTACAACCTGCGGGAAGGCTATATGCACAGCGACTACCTCACCGTGAAGGAGCGGGAGAACGTGGAGCTGGGCTACGGCAAAATCAACGCCTATCTGGTCAACATGAGAAGCAAGCCCAACACCGGCAGCTCCATCGTGGACCAGCTTTCCAGCGGCGAGGAGGCCTACATCATCGGCTTCAACTGCGGCTGGTATAAGGTCAAGTACGACGGCCAGACCGGTTACATCCGCAGCGACCTGCTGGACCTGACCGAGATCCCCTACGAGAACACCGGCTCCTCCAACAGCCCCAAGTATTTCGTGAACGGCGATCCCATCGGCAGCTCTTCCGGCTCCGGCAGTTCTTCCGGTTCTTCCGGTTCCTCCAGCTCCGCCGGTCAGGCCATCGTGAACGAGGCCAAGAAGTATCTGGGCGTGCCCTATGTCTGGGGCGGCTCCTCTCCCAGCGGCTTTGACTGCTCCGGCTTTACCCAGTATGTCATGCGGGCCTGCGGCTACTCCATCAACCGCACCGCCACCGATCAGCTGGACAACGGCTACAGCGTCAGCTATTCCAACCTGCAGCCCGGCGATCTGGTATTCTTCAACAATACATATTCCACCGACGCTCCCGCCTCTCATGTAGGCATCTATGTGGGCAACGGTCAGTTCATCCACGCCGGTAGCGGCAGCGTTCAGATCACCGATCTGTCCATGAGCTACTACGCCTCCCGTTATGTGGGCGCCCGCCGCGTCTGGTAACAATTTCATAAATAAATTGTGGTACAGGCTTCCCTGTACCACATTTTTTACGAATTAATTCACCCCGGCGAATCCATATGAGCCCCGGTTTTCACTGGTAGGGACCGGCCTCCCGGACGACCCGAACCCCATCACACCGTTCGTAGGGGTCGGCCTCCCGGACGACCCGAACCCCACCACACCGTTCGTAGGGGTCGGCCTCCCGGACGACCCGAACCCCACCACACCGTTC
>JBJDYK010000142.1:0-11600 GCA_051867275.1 Faecousia sp. | reverse complement strand
GTAGGGGTCGGCCTCCCGGACGACCCGAATGCCAGGGTGATGTTTCGGTGCGAAAATCGGTGCCAGCACGGGTCGTCTGGGAAGCCGACCCCTACGGCGTATATCCATGGTGCGGGCCGTCCGGAGGCGGCCCCTACAGAAATAACGCTCCGTCTCCCGCAATACGAAATCGAGGGAGACGGAGCGTTCATTTTTCAATCAGTCGGCGAAATCCTCGGTGGTAACGGTCTCCTCGGCGGGAGTCTCTTCCACAGGGGCTTCCTCAACGGGAGCTTCCTCAACAGGGGCCTCTTCCTGCTCCTGGCACTGGCAGTCGCAATCGCAGCCGCAGTTGCAGTCATCGTCGCACTTGCAGCAGGGGCACAGGGCCTTCAGCTTATCGGCATAGCGGACCATCAGGGCCACGACACCACCGATCACAGCCAGGGCGGCGGCAAGCTTCAGCAGATTTTTCATTCAATATCCCTCCGTATCTTTTATGGTTTCTATATTTTAGTATACCCAATATTTTTCCAATTTTCAACCACTATTTTGGAATTATTTGAAAGATTTTGCGCTAAACATATCCATACATCCCCCGGACGCTGACTTCACCGGCCTGGACCGTTTCCACGCCCTGGCCAAAGTCCACCAGCAGCGCGCCCCAGTCGTCCACGCCCACGGCCTGCCCCCAGCGGGTCTCTCCCATGGCCTGAACCGCCACGGCTCTGCCGATGGTGACGCAGTCCTTCCGATAGCCCTCCATCCAGTCCAGCCGTTTTTGCAGCAGCGTCATGCTCAACTCATGCAGCTCCTGAATCAGCTCCCCCGTCAGACGGTTCCGGTCCACCTCCCGGCCGGTCATCATCCGCACCGAACCGCCGATCTCCCGCAGCTCCGGAGGAAAATCCCCCGGATTCTGATTGCAGTTGATGCCGATGCCTACCACCGCGTACTGCACCCTGCCGCTCTCCGCTTCGAAGGACAGCTCCGTCAGGATACCTGCCAGCTTCCTGCCGCCGGAAACCAGATCGTTGGTCCACTTGATGCCGGGACGCTTGCCGCTGACCCGCTCAATGGCGATGCAGGCCGCCTCCGCTACGCCGCAGGTCAGGTGCATCAGTTGGTTTGGCACCTCCTGGGGCCGCAGAATCACGGACAGATAAATGCCCTGTCCGGCCTCCGAGCAGAAGCTCCTGCCCAGCCGTCCCCTGCCGGCCGTCTGGCACTCGGCCACCAGGACGGTCCCTGCCGGAGCCCCCTGGGAAGCCAGGCTCTTTGCCAGATTATTGGTGGAATCCACCGTCTCCAGTACCTGGAGATTCCTTGCCCAGGGGTGATTTCCCAGGCAACGCAGGATTTCCCGCCGGGACAGCTTGCCGGTACAGGCCATGAGGCAGTAGCCCCTGCGGGGGGCGGAATCGATCTCATAGCCCTCCTTGCGCAGAGCCTCCACCGCCTTCCAGACAGCCGCCCGGGACACCCCAAGGGCTTCGCTCATTTCCTGGCCGGAGACATAGTCCTGCTCCCGGCTCAGCAGCTCCAAAACCCGTTCTTTCACAGCTCCGCCTCCCGGGGTACACCCTTCATGGTCAGGCTGATCCGCTTCCGCTTCTCGTCCACCTCAAGGACCGCCACCCGAACCACATCGCCTACGCTGACCACCTCGCTGGGGTGGCGCAGTCTCCGGTTGGCTACCTGGGAGATATGAACCAGACCGTCCTGGTGGACGCCGATGTCCACAAAGACGCCGAAGTCAATCACATTCCGGACCGTACCCATCAGCACCATGCCCGGCTTCAAATCGCTGATGGCCAGCACATCCCGCCGCAAAACGGGGGCCGGCAGCTCATCTCTGGGGTCCCGGCCGGGCCGCTCCAGCTCCCGCACAATGTCCCGGAGAGTAGGTACACCCACGCCGCAGCTCTGAGCCGCTTTCTCCCAACCGAAGGATTCCACCTTGCCGGACAGGCCCGTCATGTCCTCCCCTTTTTTCACCTCCAGCAGCTTTAAAAGCTGCTCCGCCGCGCCGTAGGACTCCGGGTGGACGCCGGTGTTGTCCAGCATTTCCCGGCTCTCCGGTACCCGCAGGAAGCCGGCGCACTGCTCGAAGGCCTTGGGGCCCAGCTTGGGCACCTTCAGAAGCTGCTTCCGGCTGGTAAAGGGGCCGTTGGCCTCCCGGTACAGCACGATGTTCTTTGCCGTGGCGGCGGTCAGGCCGGAGACCTGCCGCAGCAGGCTCACGGAGGCCGTATTTACATTGACGCCCACGCCGTTGACGCAATCCTCCACCACGGCCTCCAGAGCCTCCGTCAGCCGCTTCTGTGGGCAGTCATGCTGGTACTGGCCCACGCCGATGGCCTGGGGCTCGATCTTCACCAGCTCCGCCAGGGGATCCTGGAGCCGCCGGGCGATGGAGATGGCGGAGCGCAGGTTCACGTCATAATCCGGAAATTCCTCCGCTCCCAAAGGCGACGCGGAGTATACGGAGGCCCCCGCCTCGTTGACGATCGCATAGCTGACCCCCGGGGCCTTGGGCAGCATCTCCACGGTCATTTCCTCGGTCTCCCGGGAGGCCGTGCCGTTTCCGATGGCGATGTGCCGCACCCCATGCTTTTGAATCATGGCAAGAAGCCGCTCCTGGGCCTCCTCCTTCTTCCGCTGGGAGAAGGTGGGATACACCACCGCCGTATCCAGTACCCTTCCTGTGGGGTCCACCACGGCCACCTTGCAGCCGTTGCGGTAGCCGGGGTCCAGGCCCATGGTCACGGCGCCCCGCATGGGCCGCTGCAAAAGCAGGGGCTTCAGATTCAGGGCAAAGTTGGCAATGGCCCCCTCCGATGCCCGGTCAGTCAGGTCCCCCCGCAGCTCCCGTTGGGCGGCAGGGGCAATGAGCCGGTCATAGGCATCCATGGCGGCGTTTTCCATAAAGGGCGTCAGATTCCGGCCCGGTTTGGCCGTGTGGCGGCGGATCACCGCAGGGCCGTCAGAGCCGGGAAGGTCCAGGTTCACCTTCAAAAACCCCTCCTTCTCCCCCCGGTTCAGAGCCAGAATCTGGTGATCCTGGAGGCGGTTTGCGGTGGTATTGAAATCATAATACATCCGGTAGACGCTGTCGGCCTCCGGGTCGCTGGCCTTGGAGCCAACCACCGCCTTCCGGCCCATAAGGCTCCGCAGTTCCTTCCGGATGCCCGGATCGTCGGAGATCATCTCCGCCACAATGTCGGAAGCACCTGCCAGGGCCTCCTCCACGGACGCAACCCCCTTTTCCGGATCCACATAGGCAGCAGCCAGCTTGGCCGGGTCTCGTCCGTCCTGCTTTTGCAGCTCCAGTGCCAGAGGCTCCAGGCCCTTTTCCCTTGCCACGGTGGCCCGGGTGCGACGCTTGGGCTTATAGGGCCGGTACAGGTCCTCCACCTCTGCCAGCGTGGCGGCAGCCTCCAGGGCGGCCCTGAATTCCTCCGTCAGCTTTCCCTGGCTCTCCACGGACCGCAGAACCTCCTCCCGCCGCTCCTGGAGATTCCGCTGGTAATGCAGCCGGGTCTCCAGATTCCGCAGGGTGGTATCGTCCATGGCCCCGTGGGCCTCCTTCCGGTAGCGGGCGATAAAGGGGATGGTGTTTCCCTCGTCCAGCAGGGCGATGACGTTCTCAACATATTGTAACTTTTGACCCAATTCCCTGGCCAAAATCTCAGCAATGGTGTTCATAGGTTTCTCCTTTGTGTACAACTGTGCAAGAATACAGGGTAATTGTACCACAGTTTTCCCGAAATGGAAAGAGAAAATGTGTCTCGTATTTTTATCCGCTCCATTGCATTTTTAAGTGGAATTTGATATAATATGTCATCATTTGTGCAAAGAGGAGAGGAAAAATATGTCTAAAAAACGGCGCGGTGAACGGAAGGATGCCTATTGGCTTCGGGACCTTCCGGCCATGAACCAGATTATGCCCTGTATCATGCCGAACCGGGCGGACAACGAAGCCTACATCAACATCGATGTGGACCTGCGTCCTCTGGACGAGTATCTCGCCAAAAAGAACCAGGGCAGAACCACGGACAAGTATACTTATTTCCACCTCATCAGCGCCGCCATTGGCAAGGCCTTTGTCCTGCGGCCCCGGATGAATCGCTTCATCGTCAACAACAAAATCTACCAGCGCAAGGACATTTCCATCGCCTTTGTGGTAAAAAAGCAGTTTAGCGACAAATCCGAGGAGGGTCTGGCCTTCCTGAATTACGAGCCGGACTCCACCCTGGACAGCTACCACGAGGCCCTGATGAAAATCATCCACGATACCCGCCGGACGGATGTCAAGGACACCTCCTCCGACGCCATGGATATTTTTCTCAAAATGCCCCACTGGCTCATGACCCGCCTGCTGAAATTTGTGTTGTGGCTGGACAAATACGGCAAGGTGCCCCAGAGCGTCATCGGCACCGACCCCAACCACGCCGCCATTTTCCTCAGCAATCTGGGCTCCATCGGTCTGGAGTGCGGCTACCACCATCTGGTGAACTGGGGCACCAACTCCTGCTTCATCGTGGTGGGCAAAAAGCACTGGACAAAGACCTACTTCGCCGACGGCTCCGAGGACCTGCACGAGGTCATTCCTCTGGGCGTCACCCTGGACGAGCGGATCGCCGACGGCTACTACTATTCCGGCACCGTGGCCCTGGTAAAAGAGCTGCTGGCCCACCCGGAGCTGCTGGAGCTGCCTGCCAGCACCCCGGTGGAATACGCCATTCGGAGATAAGGCTATGGAAGCTATGCCTGAAATCCGGCCCGGCGTATACCGGCATTTCAAGGGAAATGAATATCAGGTTCTTGGCCTGGCGCGGCACTCGGAAACCTGCCAGCCCATGGTGGTCTACCGGGCCCTCTACGGTGAGGGGGGCCTGTGGGTGCGGCCTGCCCATATGTGGCTGGAGGAAATCGACCGGGACGGCTACAAGGGCCCCCGATTCCAATATGTAAGGCAGGAACCTTAAGCCAAAAATCTCCGCTGAATCGGCCTTTTCCCGGCTCATTCAGCGGAGATTTTTAAAAAGGTGTGCTTTCAAAATTCAAAAGCCACTGCTTTCTTTCCAGGCCACCGGCGTAACCGGTGAGGCTGCCCCCTGCCCCCAGAACCCGGTGGCAGGGAATGACAAAGGAAATGGGATTGCGGCCCACGGCACTGCCCACCGCCTGGGCCGACATGGAGGCAAGGCCCAGGCGTTTGGCTGCTTCCTTTGCCAGATACCCATAGGTCACAGTCTGGCCATAGGGAATCTCCAGCAGCAGGCCCCAGATGAGTCTCTGGAATTCCGTTCCCCCAGGCTTTATTTCCAATTCCCCGGGGTCCGGACGGCCGCCGGAAAAATAGCACTCCAGCCACCGGGACGCTTTCTCTAAAACAGGCAGCTCCCCCGGTTTCATGTCATGATATTTGCTGCCGTAGTATTTCTGCCCCTCCATCCACAGGCCCAGAAGGGACTCCCCCTCCCCTGCCAGCAGCAGCTCCCCCAGGGGCGAGGGCACGGTTTTTGTATAAATCATTTCAATCTCACCTGAAAAACCTGGAGAAGCACAGGGCCTCTCCAGGTTTCGATTTATCTGCTTCCCTTGTCGTAGGGTATACCCTCCGCCTTGGGTGCCCGGGACTTCTTTGAGGTGAAGGCCAGGACAATCAGGGAGGTCAGGTAGGGCAGCATATTGTACACAACGCTGGGGATATTCAGCTTCAGCAGGAAATCAAAGCCGGAATATACATTACCCAGTGCCCGGAAGAAGCCGAACAGCAGCGCGGCCAGGGCGATCTTGCCGGGATGCCACGCGCCGAAAATCATGACCGCCAGAGCCAGGAAGCCGAAACCGGCCACGCCGTTTTCAAACTTCCACACGCTGACACCGGCCGTAATGTACACGATGCCGCCCAGGCCGCCCAGCAGGCCGGAGATCAGGACGCCGGCGTAGCGCATCTTGTAGACATTGATACCCACGGAGTCCGCAGCCTGGGGATGCTCGCCGCAGGCCATGAGGCGCAGACCAAACCGGGTCTTGTACAGCACCACATAGGAGACTGCCAGAGCAATGACTGCCACCAGCATGAACCAGTTGAATTCAAAGCTGCCGATCCGAACCAGAAACAGGTCCTTGGCATGGGTGTAGGCAATATCGGAGGACACGTCGTTGCCGCCGGAAGCGGCGGTGTTCATAGCCTTAACGGCCACGGTGGCACCGGCGGTTGCCAGCAGGTTCATGGCGGTGCCGGTAATGGTCTGGTCCGCCTTGAAGCTGATGGACGCCACCGCCAGCAGCAGCGAGAAAATCATACCGAACAGCGCGCTGACCAGGATGGTCACCAGAACCATGACAGGCGCGCCAACGGTGACAGGCAGGAACTTCATAACCAGAGCGCCGCCCAGGGCGCCGATGACCATGATGCCCTCCAGGCCGATGTTGATGACGCCGCTGTGCTCAGAGAAGCAGCCGCCCAATGCCACCAGAAGCAGCACCGAAGCGAAAATCAGCGTGTACTGTAACAAAAGGATCATCCTTCGGCACCTCCTTCCTCGGTTTCAGCAGCTTTTTGGCGGGCCGCCCTCCGTTCATCGCTCTTGCGGATACGGGTCTGGATATAGAACTTAAAGAACGCCACAAAGGCACACAGGTAAATAATCAGGGAAGAAATCAGGCTGGAAATCTGAGAGCAGTACACCTGCAGGTCCACGTTGCCGCCGCCGGAGGTAATGTGCTGAATAAAGTAGGCCGACAGGATGGAGCCGATGGGACTCAGGCCCCCCAGGAAGGCAACGGCGATGCCGTTAAAGCCCATGCCGGGAACGGAGGAAATGGTGGTCTCCCACTCCTCGATGCCGGTCAGGTACAGAAGACCGGCACCCAGACCTGCCAGCGCGCCGGAGATCAGCATGGTCAGGATGATGTTCCGGTTCTCCTTCATGCCGCAATACTTGGCGGCGTGGTAGTTGAAGCCGGTAGCCTTCAGCTCATAGCCGAACTTGGTCTTGTTCAGAATCACCCACACCAGAACGGCGCAGATAAGGGCGATGGGAATGGCGATGGTCACGGACTTTTCATTACTGAACAGCTTGTCCAGACCCAGCTTCGGCAGCATAGCACCCGCATTGACGCCCTTCAGGCCCAGGGTATAGGGGCTGGAGGGGCTCTTGACGACGCCCAAAATCAGGTTGGTCAGGTACAGAGCAATCCAGTTGAGCATAATGCCGGAGATTACCACGTTGACATTGCAGTAGGTCTTCAGGGCGCCGGAGATGACACCCAGCAGAGCGCCGGCGGCCATGCCCACCAGAAGGCACACATACCAGGGCATATGCAGCTTCAGGGCAAAGAACAGCGCAGCGCAGGCGCCTGCCACATACTGACCGGCAACGCCGATGTTAAACATACCCACCTTGTAAGCAAACAGCACCGACAGGGCGCACATCAGCAGCGGTGCGGTCCGGACCAGGGTCTGACCGAAGTACTTCATCTTCAGCTGACTGTTGGGATAGCGGAAGAAATTCTTTATTACATCGATGATCGCCTTCCAGGCACCGCTGGGCTCGATGATCAGCAGAACCAGGTAACCCACAAGCAGGCCGCCCAGAATGCACAGAAGCGAGGCAAGCAGAGTCTGGAAGCCGTCCCGCCGGATCAGGGAATTTTTCTGTTTCATCAGTTGGTCGCCTCCCTCTTCGCGCCGGCCATATACAGGCCCAGCTCCTCAACGGTGGTGGTTCCGGGGTCCAGCTCGCCTACAATCTCGCCCTCATACATCACCAAAATCCGGTCGGCCAGGCTCATGACCTCGTCCAGCTCCAGGGAAACCAGCAGCACGCCCTTACCATCGTCACGCTGGGCAACGATCTGGCTGCGAATGTACTCGATGGCGCCCACGTCCAGACCTCGGGTGGGCTGGACCGCGATCAGCAGCTCCGGATTCTTGTCGATTTCCCGGGCGATGATGGCCTTCTGCTGGTTGCCGCCGGACATACTGCGGGCCGTGGTGACGGCGCCCTGACCGGAGCGGATGTCATACTGTTCGATCAGCCGGTTGGCGTAGCTGCGGATATTCTTCCTGCGCAGGAAGCCGGCCTTGTTGGTAAACTCCGGCTCAAAATACCGCTGGAGTACCAGGTTGTCCTCCAGAGAGTAGTCCAGCACCAGACCATGCTTGTGCCGGTCCTCCGGAATATGGCTCATGCCCAGAAGAGAGCGCTTGCGGATGGGAATCTTTGTAATATCCTGTCCGCAGAGCTTCACGGTGCCGCCCACCACAGGCTCCAGGCCGGAAATGCCGTACACCAGCTCCGTCTGGCCGTTGCCGTCGATGCCGGCAATGCAGACAATTTCGCCGGAGCGGACCTGGAAGGACACGTCCCGAACGGCGTTGTTCTTATGCACCTTGGAGGCCACGGTCAGGCCCCGGACATCCAGAACCACATCGCCGGGCTTGGCCTCCTGCTTCTGCACCACAAACTCCACATCCCGGCCCACCATCATGCGGGAGAGCTGTGCCTTATCTGTGTCGGCAATGTCCACCGTGCCGATGTACTTGCCCTTGCGCAGAACGGAGCAGCGGTCCGCCACGGACACGATTTCGTTGAGCTTATGGGAGATAAACAGAATGGATTTTCCCTCGGCGGCCAGATTGCGCATAATCTGCAGCAGCTCCTCAATTTCCTGAGGGGTCAGCACCGCCGTAGGCTCGTCAAAAATCAGGATCTCGTTGTCACGATACAGCATCTTCAAAATCTCCGTGCGCTGCTGCATACCCACGGAAATATCCTCCACCAGAGCATCGGGATTCACCTGGAGGCCGTACTTTTCGGACAGGGCCACCACCTTCTCCCGGGCCTGCTGCTTCTCCAGAAGGCCCATCTTGCCTGTGGACTCCACGCCCAGGATGATGTTGTCCAGGACGGAGAAGCACTCAACCAGCTTGAAGTGCTGATGCACCATGCCGATTCCCAGGGCATTGGCATCATTGGGGTCATTGATTTTGACCTCCACACCGTCTTTTTTGATCACGCCTTCCTCGGGCTGATACAGTCCAAACAGGACGCTCATCAAGGTAGATTTTCCGGCACCGTTTTCACCCAGCAGCGCGTGGATCTCTCCGCGCCTCAGCTGCAGCGTGATATTGTCATTTGCGATAATGCCGGGGAACCGTTTGGTAATATTCAGCATTTCAATCGCGTATTGCTCATGCTCCAATCCGATTGCCTCCTTCTTTGTCATAATTCCCGGTATGATTATACACGATTTCCAGCAGAATTTCAAATATAAATTACAAATACATTTAAATAATTTGCTGGAATTTTGCCGGCTCTGCCAAGCAGCTTAAAAAAAGGAAGCGAGCGTTCACTCGCTTCCTCGGTATCAACGGAATATCAAATTGTTCCGGGAATTAGCCCTTGATGTTGCCCAGATCGTTGACGGTCACGTTGGTGGTAGCGGGGATGGCAGAGATGTCGTTGGACACAACGATGGTGCCGTCGAACATAGCCTTCACCAGAGCGGCGTAGTCCTCAGCGGTGAACTTGCCGTCGGCAAACTGGGTGGTCTCGGGCAGCTGGACATAGTTCAGGGAAGGATCGTCGCCGGACACCAGGCCCAGGGTCTCGATCTTGCCAGCGTAATTGGCCCAGTTGCCATTCACGATAACATCGGTCAGGGTGTCGATGGTGGTGGGGGCCAGGCCCTTCATAGCGGAGGTCACGGTCATGCCCTCGCCGTAATCGCCGTCGATGGTGCCGGACTGGTCAACGTCAACGCCAATGACCTTGCCGCCAACCTTCTTGGCAGCCTCAGCAGCGGAGGTATAGATGCCGCCGCCGCAGGCGAAGACGATCTCGGTGCCGTTGGCATACCAGGTGTCCATAGCGGCGGTGATGTCAGCGTCGCCGAAGAACTGGCCGCCGAAGACATAGTTCATCTCCACATTGATGCCCAACTCCTTGGCAGCGGCGTCGGCACCCTGCACATAGCCGTTGCCATAGCGGATGACAGCGGGAACAGCCAAGCCGCCCAGGAAGCCCAGCTTGGTGTAGCCCAGCTTCACGGCAGCGTAACCGGCCATGTAGCCGCAGAGCTCTTCCTGATAGATGGCGCAGTAGACGTTGCTCATGTCGACGTACTGATCCAGGTCCCAGTTGGCGGGGTTGTAGTCATAGGACTCACCGGCAGCAGCCACACCGGCCTCCAGCAGGTCGCCGGCAGCCACGTCCAGGGCGATGAACTTCACGTCGGGGTACTCGGGAGCGATCTCGACGATGGTGCCGCCGAAAGCGTAGCCGGGCATAACCAGAACGTTGTAGCCCTCAGCGATGGCCAGCTCCACGGAAGCAACACGGCCGGCGGTATCGTTGGTGGTGGGCTTGTAGTACTTGGTCTCGATGTTGTTGTCCTGGCCAAACTTCACAACGGCCTCCCAGGTGGTCTGGTTGAAGGACTGGTCGGTGATATCGCCGTAGTCGGTGATCATGGCGACTCTGGCGTCAACGGGAGTGTTGGACTGAGGCAGGGTCGTGTCGTTGTTGTCATTCTTGGGAGCGGTGGTGGTGTCGGTGTTGTTGTCCTTGGGAGCGGTGGTGGCGTCGGTGTTGCTGCTCTGGCAACCAGCGAACATAGCAGCGACCATCACCACAGCCAGCAGGAGTGCGATGATTTTCTTCATTTTTCGTACCTCCAAATATGTAGTGATTTGGGAATTACACAACCAGCCATAAGGCCAATTGTCCTTTTATTCTAGCACAGTTTCTTCAAAAATCAACCTGTATTTTCGCAGTAATGTAAATATTTGTTAAGATAACCAACAAGCCACGCAAAATTCGGAAATATTCTGTCACTTCATATGCTCGGATGCGGAAAAGCTGAAGGGCAGAATTTCCGCCAGGGTGCGAACCTCCCAGCTTTCGTCCGCCCCTGCCATATAGATCCGAAAGTCATCCCCGCAGAATTCCCGCATGACCTGACGGCATACACCGCAGGGCGGGAAAGCACCGGTGATGACGCCGTCCTTGCCGCCGCAGACGGCAATGGCGGTAAAATCCCGTTTTCCGTCGTAGACCGCCTTGAAAAAGGCCGTCCGTTCGGCGCAGTTGGTGGGGCTGTAGGACGCGTTTTCAATGTTGCAGCCCTGGTACACCGTACCGTCGGCGCACAGAAGGGCCGCGCCCACCTTGTAGCCGGAGTAGGGCACATAGGCGTGTTCCATGGCCTCCTTGGCCAGGGCGATCAGTTCCTCAGGTTTCATAAGATTTCCTCCTTGCGATTTATAGTGTGAATGTTCGGTACCGTTTTACGCATTCGCGCCCATAATCTGCACGATGCAGTGCCAACTGCCGGGCCGGATATATCCGGCCCCTACAGAGGATGTCCGGCAACCGTGGTGCTGTTTCAGAGAATCTCCGATGCGAAGCTCCTGCCGGGGGTCTCGAAGGGGACGTCCAGAAGCTGGGCCACGGTGGCGGCGATGTCGGCAAAGCTGCCCCGGGTGCCCAGGTTCACGGGCTTTACCTGTTTGCCTCCGATCAGCAGGGGCACATATTCCCGGGTGTGGTCGGTGGTGGCGGTGTAGGCCGGGTCGCAGCCGTGGTCGGCGGTGATCATGA
>JBJDYK010000141.1:0-6754 GCA_051867275.1 Faecousia sp. | reverse complement strand
AGGAGGCCGTGAAGAAGATCACCGGCAAGGAAGGCTTCAAGGGCATCAACCCCGACGAGTGCGTGGCCGTAGGCGCTGCCATTCAGGGCGGCGTGCTGGGCGGCGATGTGAAGGACATCCTGCTGCTGGACGTGACGCCTCTGTCCCTGGGCATCGAAACCATGGGCGGCGTGTTCACCCGCCTCATTGACCGGAACACCACCATCCCCACCAAGAAGAGCCAGATTTTCTCCACCGCCGCCGACGGCCAGACCTCCGTTGAGGTTCATGTGCTGCAGGGCGAGCGGGAGATGGCCGCCTATAACAAGACTCTGGGCCGGTTCCAGCTCACCGGCATTTCCCCCGCTCCCCGTGGCGTGCCCCAGATCGAGGTCACCTTCGACATCGACGCCAACGGCATCGTAAACGTGTCCGCCAAGGACCTGGGCACCGGCAAGGAGCAGAAGATTTCCATCACCGCCTCCACCAACCTGAGCCAGGAGGACATCGACAAGGCCGTCAAGGAGGCCGAGCAGTACGCCGCCGAGGATAAAGCCCGGAAGGACGAGGTGGACACCCACAACACCGCCGACCAGGTGATCTATCAGAGCGAAAAGGCTCTGTCCGAGCTGGGCGGCAAGGTCTCCGAGTCCGAGAAAGCCCCTATCCTGGCCGCCATCGAGAAGCTGAAGGAAGTGAACAAGGGCAACGATATCGCCGCCATCAAGGCTGCCACCGAGGAAGCCCAGAAGGCCTTCTATGCCATTTCCGAGAAGCTGTACCAGCAGGCCAATCCCCAGGGCGGCCAGGCCAACCCCGGAAACTCCGGTGACGACGGCGTGGTAGACGCGGACTTTGAGGAAGTCAAGGATTGATTTTTGAACCCAGCACAGCCGGAGGGGTGGCAGGACCGCCCCTCCGCCTTGTGCGTTTTCCAGTTGGAGAGGTGAGACAGCCATGAGCGATCAGAACAAGCGCGATTATTACGAGGTCCTGGGTGTTGAGAAAACAGCCAGCGACGATGAACTGAAAAAAGCATACCGCAAGAAGGCTCTGCAGTACCATCCGGACCGGAACCCCGGCGACAAAACCGCCGAGGAAAAGTTCAAGGAATGCAACGAGGCCTATGAGGTCCTGTCGGACCCCCAGAAGCGGGCGCGGTACGATCAGTACGGCTTTGCGGGGGTGGACCCCAACTTCAACCCCAACGCCGATATCGGCGGCAGTGGCTTCGGAGACGTGTTCTCCGGCTTCGGAGACATTTTCGGGGATCTGTTTGGCGGCGGCGGTTCCCGCAGGAATCCCAACGGCCCCCGGCGGGGCGAGGATGTGGGTGCCCGGCTGGAGATCACCTTTGAGGAGGCCGCCTTTGGCACCGAGAAGGATGTACAGGTCACCCGAATCGAAAACTGCGCCAAATGCTCCGGCACCGGCGTGGCACCCGGTACGTCCCCGGAGACCTGCCCCACCTGCCGGGGCACCGGTTCCGTCCGGACCACCCAGAACTTCATGGGCATGACCATGCAGTCCACCGCCACCTGTCCCAAGTGCGGCGGCAAGGGCAAGATCATCAAGGAATCCTGCACCGCCTGCCGCGGCAAGGGCAAGGTGCGCCACACCACCAAGGTTCATGTAAAGGTACCTGCCGGTGTGGACGAGGGGCAGGCGGTTCCCGTCCGGGGCGAGGGCTGCACCGGCAGCAACGGCGGCCCCAACGGCGACGTGATCGTGGAGATTGTGATTCGGGATCATCCCTTCTTCCATCGGGACGGGGTCAATGTGCTGTGCGAGCTGCCCATTACATTTACCCAGGCCGCTCTGGGCGCCGAGCTGGAGGTTCCCACCCTGGACGGCAAGGTTCGCTACACCATCCCTGAGGGCACCCAGACCGGCACCACCTTCCGCCTGCGGGGCAAGGGCATTCCCGGCCTGTACGGCAAATCCCGGGGCGATCAGCTTGTAACCGTGATTGTGGAGACCCCCACCAAGCTGACCAAAGAGCAGAAGGAGCTGCTGCGCAAGTTCGAAGAAAGTGCCGACGGCTCCGGCAACCAGCCCAAAATTGCCAAATTTTTTGAGAAGTTAAAGCAGAGCTTTGAAAAATGATTCCAAAGGCCGCAGCGGAGGAACCCGCTGCGGCCTTTTTCGGCGGGACTTTCCCCATAAATTTCCGTTTATCACGCCTTGCGGTGGAATTTCCGTTATCGCACCCGTAGGGCGGGGTCATGACCCCGCCGGGCACCGATTTATCAAAATGCAGTTACATCAAATGCGTATTTCAACCGTAAACCGCTCATTTTACGGATTACCGGTATTGCCTACTGATTCGTGACTGCCCGGCGGGGGCATGCCCCCGCCCTACGGCGATATTCGGTAAATTTCGGTTTACCACACCCATAGGCGATCCGAAGGCCACAGAATTGGAAATTTGTCCATCCCGGCAGGCAGCTTTCCGGTGTGTTTTCCCTGTACGCGCTTGACTTTGTATGGTATGATATAGGTGCAAAAATCGTAGCGTATCGTTTTGGGGAGATTTCTATGGATTCTGAGTGTTTGAAACGGCAGATCGCCGCGAATATTGTATACTATCGTAAAAAGGCCAATTTGACCCAGGCGGACCTGGCTCAGCTTCTGAGCTATTCCGACAAGGCCGTCTCCAAGTGGGAGCGGGCCGAGTCCATGCCCGATGTGGTCACACTGGTGCAGCTTGCCCAGGCCCTTCATGTCACCGTGGACCAACTGACCCATGACCCGGACAGCCCTCCCGCTGTTACGGCTCCTCCTCCGGTCCCCGGAACCCCAAAACAGCTTCCCTACAAGCGGCGAATCATCGCCGCCCTGTCCTCCATTCTGGTTTGGTTCATCGCCCTTTTGGTGTACCAGATTCTGTCGGACTGTGGCCTGCGCAAGTCCTGGATCGGCTTTGCCATCGCGGTGCCGGTCAATGCCATTGTGCTTCTGTCCCTGCTGTCGGCCTGGCGGTATTTCCGGTGGAATCAGGTGCTGATTTCCGTCATCATGTGGAGTACCCTGGGGATGCTGTTTTTGATTTTCCTGGTTTTTATACATAGAGCCCTGCCCAAGCTGTTCCTGCTGGGCATCCCCGGGCAGCTTGTTATTTTTTTGTGGTTCCGCATGATTCGGAAGGAGGAAACCCCATGAGTCTGGACAAAAAACAGCTCCGCAAGGAGATTAAGGCCAAAAAGGCCGCTATGACCCAGGGACAGATTGAAGCGTGCAGCCGGGAGCTGACCCGGCAGGCACTCCAGTCCCCCCTGTTTCAAAATGCCTCCTCCGTTTATGGCTATCTGTCCTATAATCAGGAGGTCCGCACCGGGGCGCTTCTGGAGGCCGCCCGGGCAGCGGGAAAGCGGGTGGCGGTTCCCAAGGTTTTTGGGGACACCATGCGGTTTCTGTGGCTGGACGATCCGGAGGCGGTGGCTCTGGGCTACTGCAATATCCCGGAGCCTGTGGCTGACGGCCCGGAGGCGGACGACCCCCACGCTCTGGTGCTGATGCCCGGACTGGCCTTTGATCCCCAGGGCCATCGCATCGGCTACGGCGGCGGCTTCTACGACAAATTCCTGGCCTCGGAGCCGGAGCATCCCACCCTGGCTCTGTGCTATGACTTTCAGATGCTTCCCCACCTGGAGACGGACCCCTACGACGTGCCCGTGGATCAGGTGCTATGGGCGGAGGTGGAGGAATGCTGAAAACCCTGTTTCTCCTGCTGTTTATGGCCGCCGTCTTCGGCCTGTGCTTTTTGGTGGACAAGCTGTGCGCCCGCATCCGGCAGCGGGCAAAAAACGCCCCCTCGGTCCGGCCTCCGGTGCGGTACCCGGTGCTGGCCGTCCTTCTTGCCTTAGCCTCCATTGGCTGCGGCATTTACGGAGCCTTGGAGAAGAACCTGATGTTCCTCCTGGCGGCGGCGGTGTTCCTGGGCCTCGGGGTGTACCTCGTGATCTACTACCGCTCCACCGGTATTACCTATACGGACCGGGACTTCACCTTCCGCAGCGGAAAAACCCGCAGAACCTTCCCCTTCGGGGACATCGAGGGCCAGCGGGTGGCCGTGTCCAGGGGAAGCGTCTGTCTGGTGCTGTGCCTGGGGGCCGATGAGGTGGTGCTCTACAGCCATATGCAGGGCTTCCGGCCCTTTCTGGACCGGGCCTTCCGGGGCTGGTGCCACGCCAAAGGTCTGGACCCCGCCGGTCAGGACTGGTACGACCCGGAAAACCAGCAGTGGTTCCCGGATCAGCCCGGGGCGGAGAAGGAGGACTGACCTATGGGACACATCCCATCCGGGGAAACCGGTCTTCTGACCCTGTTGCCCTTCCGGCAGGCCCTGGAGGAAGCCCTGAAGCCCAATGATGCCTACGATGTGAAATGCTGGCTCTATGTCCCCAACCGGTACAGCGAGTACCGGTACATTCTGGGCACCCGGGGCAGCCGCCCCCTCATCTGCATGGGCATCAACCCCTCCACCGCCGCCCCCGACGCATTGGACAATACCCTGAAGTCGGTCCAGCGCATCGCCCTGGGAAACGGCTTCGACAGCTTCCTCATGTTCAATGTCTACGCCCAGCGGGCGACGGACCCGGACGCCATGGAGGCCCGCTGCAATGAGACGCTTCACAGGGAGAATTTGCAGGCCCTGGAGTATCTGCTGCAAAGCGCCCCGGAGCCCTGTCTGTGGGCGGCCTGGGGAGCCATCATCGAAAAGAGGAGCTATCTTGCCCAATGTCTGGCCGACCAGATCGCCCTGGGGCGGAAATACAACGCCCGCTGGTTCACCGCCGGTCCCATCTCCAAAAAGGGCCACCCCCATCACCCTCTGTATCTGCGAAAGGACGCCCCCCTGGACCCCTTCGACCCGGAGCGATATTGCCGGGAAATTCTGGGGCTGTGATCCGGGGTCATATGTGAAAATGCTTATCAGAAAATCAGTGAATGCTTGCACTCGCTGTAGGGGAGGGTCATGACCCTCCCCTACAGCGAGTGCCGCGAGAAAATCATTTTGCTGCCTTTCGAGAGCCTGGCTGCATTGTGTCGATGAGCGTTTATGTGAATATTGACCAAAATGCAGTCTGTTTTTTTGGCCGTTCATTGGTATATCTTCATAGATTTTTAATGGAATTTCCGCTCCTTCTGTGCTATAATACTGTAGAGAAACCCGGGTGTTCCCTGACCCGGTATCAAAAGGAGCGAGTCCATGAATATTTTATTCTTCCTGACACCCAAGAGTATGTGTACTTATCTGGAAGATGACAGCACCCTGCGGCAGGCTTTGACCCGGATGGAGGGCGCCGGCTTCTCGGCCCTTCCCATTCTGAACAAAGCCGGCGAATACTGCGGCACCTTGACGGAAGGCGATATGCTGTGGGCGGTGAAAAACCTCTGCTGCATGGATCTGCGTCAGACGGAAAATCACCGGATTATGGAGATCACCCACCGGCGGGATAATGTCCCCGTCCACGTTACCACCACCATGCAGGACCTGATTGCCCGGGCCAGCGAGCAGAACTTTGTCCCCGTCATTGACGACAAAAATACCTTTATCGGCATCGTAACCCGCCGGTCCATCATGCGCTATTGCCAGCAGGTTATGTCCCCGGAGGATTGATCCTCCCTTTCCGAACTTTCCTGGGCTGCCTCCCGGTGAGGCAGCCATTCTTATTGTAGGAGGAACCCATGAAAAAACTGATTCGAATTCTTGGCATTGTGCTTTTGGCCCTGGTTCTCCTGGCTGCGGCTTTCATTGCCTACCTCACCGCCACGGAGTATCTGCCCACCGGGTCTGAACCTGCCCCTCTGACCCAGGGCAGCGTCACCGCCACCGCCGCCCCGGGCGATACCTTAACGATTCTGACCTGGAACACCGGCTACGCGGGACTGGATGCGGGGGCCGACTTCTTCATGGACGGCGGCTCCATGGTAAACCCCACCAGCCAGGAGGCGGTGGAGACCAATATGGAGGCCATCGGACAGGTGCTGCTGAATGAAAAGGCGGACGTGTATCTTCTCCAGGAGCTGGACCGGAACAGCAGCCGGACAGGCCATGTGGATCAGCCGGACTTCTACGGAAAGACCACCGGCCTGACCTGGGCCTACGGCGTCAACTACCGCTGCAAATTCGTCCCCTACCCCTGGCCTCCCCTTGGCACCATGGAATCCGGCATCGTCACCATGACCGGCCTGGCCACCTCCCAGGATGCCGCCCGGGTGGCGCTTCCCTGCCCCTTTGATTGGCCCGTCCGCACCGCCAATATCAAGCGGTGTCTGCTGGTGACCCGCCACCGGCTGGAGGGGACGGACAAGGAGCTGGTCATGGTGAACCTGCACCTGGAGGCATACGACGACGGCGAGGGCCAGGCCGCCCAGACCGATGCCCTGCTGGGGCTTCTGGAGGAGGAATATGCCAAGGGCAACTATGTCATTGCCGGCGGCGACTTCAACCAGACCTTCCCCGGCGCTCTGGACCGCTACCCCATTCAAAGCCCGGACCTGTGGACCCCCGGCACTTTGGAGAGCTCCATGCTGCCGGAGGGCTGGCAGTTCGTCTATGACGATGCCTCCCCCACCTGCCGCCTGCTGAACAAGCCCTATGACCCTGCCTCCGGGGACACCCAGTTCTATGTCATCGACGGCTTCCTGGTCTCCCCCAACGTAACCGTGGAGGCCGTGGAGAACGTGAACCTGGATTTCCGGAACTCCGACCATAACCCCGTCCGCCTGACCTGCACCCTACAGCCGTAAAAAAACGCCGCCGCAAACC
>JBJDYK010000140.1:0-7039 GCA_051867275.1 Faecousia sp. | reverse complement strand
GAGGCCGCCCCCTACAGTGATTCGTAAAGATTTAGATGTTCCATGGTAGTAGGGGCGGGATATATCCCGCCCGAAACAAAATTGGACCTCGATGGGCCAATTTTGTTCCTACCGTCCCTGTTTTTATGAATTCGCATGGGTGCGCAGTTCGAATCGGTGCATCCTGTCGGGCAGGTTTTTATCCGGCCCCTACAGAATGGAAAAAATAACTTGGAAGGAGACATGACCGATGCTTGAAATCCAAAACGTGGTAAAGACCTTCGGGGCTTTTCGTGCGCTGGATGGGGTGAGCCTGACGGTGCCAAAGGGCTCCGTCTATGGTCTGGTTGGCCCCAACGGGGCGGGCAAATCCACCCTCATCCGCTGCGTCACCGGCGCGTATAAGCCGGAGGCGGGGACCGTCACCCTGGAGGGTGCGCCCGTGTGGGAAAATCCCGCCGCCAAGGCTCGTATGGCCAACATCCCCGACGAAATTTTCTATTATCCCAACTCCACCCTGAAGGACATGGCGGCCCTCTACGAAGGGGTCTACCCCACCTTCGACCGGGACCTGTTCAACCGGCTGGGGACGCTGTTTAACCTGCCGGGAACCTCCATTCGCCGGTTCTCCAAGGGGATGCAGAAGCAGGCGGCCTTTCAGCTTGCCATATCCTGCCGCCCGGAACTGCTGATTCTGGACGAGCCGGTGGACGGCCTGGACCCCATCATGCGCCGCCAGGTGTGGCAGCTTCTTCTGGAGGAGGTGGCCCGGAACGAGCTGACGGTGCTGGTGTCCTCCCACAATCTGCGGGAGCTGGAGGATGTGTGCGACCGGGTGGGCATCCTGGATCACGGAAAAGTCCTGCTGGAGCGGAGCCTGTCTGAATTACAGGAGAACATTATGAAGGTTCAGCTTGCCCCCGGCACAGGCGGCGAGCCCCAGGATTTGGAGGTGCTGCACCGGAGTACCTCGGGCCGTCTGGTGACATTGGTGGTCCGGGGGCAGGCAGCCCAGGTGGAGGAGGCGGTCAAACGGGTCAGCCCCATGTACTACGACCTGCTGCCTCTGTCTCTGGAGGAAATTTTCATTTATGAACTGGGAGGTGTCAGCGATGAAGTACGGAACCTGGTCCTCTAACCGCTCCGCCCTGCGTAGAAATCTCACCCGCTTCTGGCCTGCCTGGGCGGGGTTTACCCTGGTACTGCTGCTGGCTCTGCTGGCGGCCCGGAACTGGTTGCCCGACCAGCTATGGATGCGCTTTGACCTGCCCTACTGGTTCACCGCCGCCTACGGTGTGCTGTGCGCCCTGCTGGTGTTCGGGGACCAGTTCGTCCCCCGCTATGCCGCATCGGTTCATGCCCTGCCCGTGACCCGGCAGGGGCTGTTCCTGGGGAATCTGCTGTCCGGTTTGGCGTTGGCTGTCTTACCCATTGCAATCGCGCTGGTATTGACTCTGCTGACTTTGGGCTTCGGCCCGGACCCCTTTATCTGGGCGGCCGCACTGCTGTCCTGGTTTGTCTACGGCTTTTCCCTGGGGACCCTGTCGGCGGTGCTGGCGGGTACACGGTTCGGCGCGCTGGCCTTTAGCCTGCTGCTGGCCTTCGGCGTTCCGCTGGCAGAGGTGCTGTATCAGACCATCGCCCAGACGCTTCTCCGGGGTGTTATCTTCACCCAAGTCTACAGCCGGGTGCTGTCGCCGCTGCTGTGGCTGCTCGATTGTGAATATCCCGACTTCTGGGTCTATCAGGCCATGGTGCTGGCGGTCTGTCTGGTGGTGCTGGGCCTCTCTATGTGGCTCTACACCCGCCGCAAAACCGAACGGGCCGGTGACTTCATGGCCTTCACCGGGGCAAAGCCCGTCATGAAGCTGGCCATTACCTGTCTCATGGGCGTGCCGCTGGGGCTGCTTCTGAGCAGTATGCTGAACCTTTCCGGCGTGGCCCAGCCCTGGCAGGCATTGTGCTGGCTGCTGCCCGGGGTACTGGTGGCCCGGGTGGTTGCCGAAATGATGGTGGAGCGGACGGTTCGGGTGCTGAAACAGCGGAATCTGGCCCATTATGGCCTGTGCCTGGTGGTGTGCATTCTGCTGGTGGGAGTCATTTGGCTTGACCCCGTGGGGCTGGAGACCTATGTGCCGGAGGCAGAGGATGTGGCAGAGTGCCGGGTATTTAGCTCCGGTATGGACTACAGCGCGCCCCGTGTTGATGACCCTGCCTACATCCAAAAGGCTCTGGAGCTGCATCAGGCGGTGCTGGAATATCCGGAGGCGGAAGCACCGGAGGGGCTCTACAACAGCAGATTGCACCGGCTCCGGTTTGAGTACACACTGAAAGACGGAACCCCGGTGGAGCGGGCGTACAACCTGCAATACATACCGGAGCCGGAGCTGTTAGAGGAATTCGTCTCCCTACCGGAGAACCGGCTCACCGCTCTGCTGGATTACCCCGCGACCTTCCGGGAATTCCGGGACGGCATCCGGGAGGCAACCCTTTGGTATCTTGAAAAAAGCACCACCCTGAGCCTGGAGCAGTCCCTTGCCCTGGCAGACGCCATGTGGCAGGACCTGGAGGAAGGAAGCCTGGACGCGCAGCAGGTGCAGTGGAATTCCGAGAGCATCCGCATCTCCTTTGTGTGGGCGCCGTCCTACTACAGCACAGGGGATTCCATCAACACCCACATTTTCATTACCCCCGCCTGCGCCAACACCTGGCCCCTGGCACAAGAGCTGCTGACCAACACCCCTTGATTCGAACAAAATGGCAGAAAAATTCCGTTTATCGGGCTTTACGGTGAAACTTCCGGCAACACGTCCGTAGGGCGGGCGCGCATTCCACATAAAAATACCGCGAAAGCCGGAAAAACTCCTGCTTTCGCGGTGTATTTTATACTTTACTGCTGATTTTCCAGGTCCATCAGCTTGCCCACTCTTCTGGCGTGGCGGCCGCCCTCATGCTCCGTGGTGAGCCAGGTGTCCACGATCTCCAGGGCCAGCTTCTCGCCTACCACACCCTGGCCCAGGGCCATCATATTGGTGTCGTTGTGCCGGCGGGTCAGGCGGGCGCTCATCAGGTCCGACAGCAGAGCGCAGCGGATGCCCTTAATCTTATTGGCTGCGATGGACATGCCGATGCCCGTGGTGCAGACCAGGATGCCCCGCTCACATTCCCCACCGGCCACGGCTCTGGCGGCGGCGGCGGCAAATTCGGGATAGTCGCAGCTATCCTTGGTGTAGGTGCCGAAGTCCTTCACCTCATGGCCCAGGGACTCCAGGTGCTTGGCGATGGTGTTCTTCAGTTCCAGACCGCCATGGTCACAGGCTACAGAAATTTTCATATGCTTCTCCTCATTTTTTAGTAATGTTTATCCGGCTGACTCAGCAAATCAATGGGTGATCGCTCACGCTTGCATCCACTGTAGGGGAGGGTCATGACCCTCCCGGCGGCAGGCACCGGTTTTGCGAATAGATTGGGGCGAATCCGCGGGAAGTTTGGCTCGAATTCGCCGAAATGCGGCGCAGATTGTTTTTGCGTACTGCCGGGAGGGTCATGACCCTCCCCTACAGTGGGTGTCGCGAAGAACGCTCATTTTCTGCCTTTTGAAAGCCTGGTTGCGTTATGTCGATAAGCATTTTTTAAGTAATCACAAAGCCGCCGTTGACGGGCAAAACCTGACCCGTGACGAACTCCGCGTCAGCCAGGTACAACATGGCCCTCGCCACGTCCTCCGGGCGGCCGTTGCGCTGGATGGGGGTGTCCTGCCGAAGGGACTCCAAGGTATCGGGGGACACATTTGATACCATATCCGTGAGAATGACCCCGGGTGCCACGGCGTTGACCCGGATGCCGGAGGGCCCCAGCTCCTGGGCCAGGGCCTTGGTCAGAGCCAGAACCGCCCCCTTGGTGGCGGAATAGGCCGCCTCGCAGGAGGCTCCGACCTGCCCCCACATGGAGGACACGTTGATGACGCAGCCCCGATGCTCCCGCAGAAACAGGGGCGTTGCGGCCTTGACGCACAGATAGATGCCCCGGACGTTGACCGCGAAAAGCCTGTCCCAATCCTCCGGGGAGGTCTGGGACAGGAGTCCATATTGGCAGATGCCGGCGTTGTTCACCAGCACATCCAGGCCGTCCAGCTCCCGGAAGGCGGCTTCCACCTGGGAAGGGTCCGACACGTCGGCGCAGATGGCTCTGGCGCCGGTCTCCCGCTCCACGGCCCGGGCGGATGCATGGTTTTTCTCGTACAAAAACGTGACCCGGTCTCCCCGGGCGGCGAAGGCCCGGACGGCGGCGGCGCCGATGCCCCGGGAGCCGCCGGTAATCAGTACCTTTGCCATATCAGCGGCGGCGGTTCTTGGTCCGGTGGTCGGAGTACTGACGGAGGGAGGAAATCTTGCTGTCGGACTCGCTCATGAACTGCTTCAGCCGTTCCTCAAAGAGCTGGTCGGCGGTTTTGGGGGCGGGAGAGGGCGTGGGCGCGGCGTTGGCCCTGGGCGCACGGGGGCGCTGCCCGCCGGTCTGGGTTCTGGGGCGGGTCTGCTGCTGGGCCGGCTTCGGCTCCAGACGCTTGATGGACAGGTTGATTTTCCCACCCGGGTCCGCGGCGATGACCATGACCTTCACATCCTGGCCCTCGGTCAGGTACTGCCGGATGTCGCTGACATAGGCATTGGCCACCTCGGAAATATGTACCATGCCTGTTTTGTTCTCCGGCAGGGCGATAAACGCGCCGAAATTGGTGATGCTCTTGACTTTGCCTTCTAAGATGGCTCCAACTGACAAATCCATATGGTGCTATTTTTCCTCCTCAAATAGATGGGTTATACGAAGTGATACTCAATCGCCGATGTCCGTGAAGATGATCTGGTCGCTGCCCACCAGGCCCAGCTCATCCTGCGCGATTTTTCGAATGCTGTCGTCGGAGCCCAGTCCGTCCACGTCGGACTGCAGGTTTTGATTTTCCTGCTGCAGCCGGGAGATTTCCTGCTCCAGCTCTCTGGCCTTTGCTTCGTTTGCCCGGATCTGTGCCTGCTGGGACACCAGAATCACGGCGCTTGAGATTACCACCACCAGAATGACCAGCTTGGTCAGCAGGGACGAGCGGCGAAATTTGACGGGTAGTTTCATAACGCTTTCCTCCAGGGGCGATGCGTGTGCATCTGTTACGGATTATTTTAACCCATTTTCTTCCGGTTGAAAAGAGAAATTTTAGGATTTTCTTAAAAATTTTTACGAACCAGGCCCCCGGCAGGAAGACGAGCTTCCAGAATCCTGTCAGAAGCCCGTCCAGGGGACGAAAGGCCAGGGAAAAATAGGCCCAGGCCCCTGCCAGCAGCCCCAGAATATGGTAAAGCTGCAAATTTCCCCCACACACGGCCAGGCCCAGCCAGGCAAGGCACCAGGCTGTCAGCAGCAGAAACAGCAGGTCCGCCGGTACGGTGAGAGGCCGCGCCCGGTATCGCAATGCCCGCAGCAGGTGGTACACAAAGCCCAGACCGGCTCCCAGCCCCAGGGCCCACAGAAGCTGCCCGGCCTGGAGCCCCACGGTGGGGGCCATCAGCCGAACAGGCGGCTGAAAAAGCCGCCCTGGGGCCGGGGCTCCTCATAGAGCAGGGCCGAAACCTGTCCCTCCACGGAAACCAGACCCGACTCCAGGGTGAGATTTTTCAGGTGCAGCCCCTGACCCCGGATCAGCATCCTGCCCCGGCAGGTTCGCAGCACGGCACCGTCCTCCTCGAAGCTCACCACCTCCGTCACCCCGGTGACGGTGAGCCGTTTCCGTTCCTCCATGGTCACCCTGTGGGGAAGCTCCATTGCCTCCTCCCGCGCCTGCGCCATAAGCAGCCCCTCCTTCGTCTGGGTTATGCTCACAGCCTATGCGCAAGCCCGCCGGAATATGCCGCGCCGCGCCTGTAGGGGAGGGTCATGACCCTCCCCTACGGGATGACCCCGGTTTTCCGCTGTAGGGGAGGGTCACCGACCCTCCCGGCGGCAGGCACTTGCTT
Organism: Faecousia sp.; assembly: GCA_051867275.1. Lineage (GTDB taxonomy): Bacteria > Bacillota > Clostridia > Oscillospirales > Oscillospiraceae > Faecousia. The sequence continues at coordinate 1,058 of JBJDYK010000140.1, read as the reverse complement.
TTACGAACCATGGTCGGCGAATCCGTTGAGGATTCGGTTCAAATTCGCCGGAATGTAGTACGATTTGTTTTTGCACACTGCCGGGAGGGTCATGACCCTCCCCTACGGGATTATTTCGGTTCTGTACCGTAGTCCCGGAAGCTGAGGTTCAAATCTACGGAGCCGGTGATGCCGGGAACCGCGCCCTCATTGGTGTACTGCCACAGGGCCACGTCATAGCGGAAGGTCATGGCGTCATTGTACTGGGCCAGCCAGAAGTCGTAATCCTGTAGCTCCCGGAGGCGGAAGGTGGTATGGGACATACTCTGGTTAAAATAGAAGCCGGGGATATAGCCTGCCTGTTCCACGGCGTTGCAGAAGGCAATGGTGCAGTCCGTCACGGTTCGGGAATCCACATCCCAGGTTCTGGCGGCTTCACCGATGCACTCCCAGTCAAAGACCACGGGGTAGGTCAGGGGATAGTCCTGAATCTCGTCCAGCACCAGCTCCGCCTCCTCCAGGGCCTCCTCCACGGAAATTGCCTGGGAGTAGAAGTACACCCCCACCTCCAGCCCGGCCTCCAGGGCGCCTGTAATGTTGGCCTCAAAATATTCGTCCACATAGGTGCCGCCCTGGTCATAGCCACGGTAGCCCACCCGGATCATGGCAAACTCCACCCCGGCCTGCCGGACCGCCTGCCAGTCGATTTCCCCCTGGTGAGCCGACACGTCCACCCCCACCCGGGCATCCACCGCGGAGCAACGGATGAAGCCGTTTTCCTCATAGAAATCAGAAGCTTCATAGGGATTCTCCGGCGGGGCAGGCAGGGTGGCCTCGGTTTCCGTGGGAAGGGGTTCCTCCGGCCGGTTCCGGTTCAGAGCCCGGGAAACCAGCAGCCATATGATTACACCTGCGGCAGCCAGAGCCAGCAGGCTGAAAATGACGGTTTTCTTGTCTTTTCCCATAAGTATCTCCTTCAAAATTTCTCCCATTGTATCATATTTTTGTCGCCATCGCAACCACCGCAAATTTCCGTTTACCGCGCCGCACCCGTAGGGGAGGGTCATGACCCTCCCGGC
>JBJDYK010000139.1:4874-7120 GCA_051867275.1 Faecousia sp. | reverse complement strand
CAAAATACGCATGGTTTCATGTTTCCTGACTGCAACTGAACAGTTATGAGAATAAATAATTGGTAATTGACCATTTCAAAGGTGTTTTCGCTGCGTGGAACCCCGGCCTTGTGCCGGGGTTCTTTTTGTGAATAAGGGGGCCAGGATGGGGAATCATAAGGCCGGAGGTGTGGGGTATGCTTCTTTCCTACATTCGGACGATATTTCTGTACCTGATTCTGATTCTGGCTGTGCGGCTCATGGGCAAGCGGCAGATCGGCGAAATGGAACCGGCGGAATTTGTGGTGACCATGCTGATTGCCAATCTGGCCGCCATCCCCATGCAGGACGGAGGGATTCCCCTGCTGTCGGGGCTGGTCCCCATTCTGACGGTGCTGGGGGTGCAGCTCATTCTGGCGGTGATTTCCCTGCGCTTCGTGGGGTTCCGGAAGCTGCTGTGCGGCAAGCCGGTGATTCTGATTCATGAAGGCGTCATTCAGCAGGAGAATCTGCGGCGGGCCAGAATCAATCTGGACGAGCTGACGGAGCATCTGCGGGAAAAGGATGTGCTGGACCTAAGCGCGGTTCAGTACGCCATTCTGGAAACCAACGGTCAGCTTTCCGTCTTCCCCTATCCCTGGCAGCGTCCCGCCTCGGCAAAGGACGCGGGGATTCAGGTGGCCAAGCAGTCTCTGCCTGTGACCATCGTCTCCGACGGCAAGCTGCTGGAGACCAATCTCACCGCCGCCGGGCGGGACCGGGCCTGGCTGGGCCACGAGCTGCGGGCCAGGCGATGCACCATCGGGGAAACCTATCTGCTGACGGTGGACGGCAACGGCAAGGTGTATTTTGTCCGAAAGGGGGAGGGCGCGTGAAGCATTTTTGGATTGGAATTTCCATTCTGGCGGTGCTGCTGGCCGGGGGCATCGGGTCCACGGTCTGCCTGGACCGGGCCATGGACCAGGTGGGGGGCCGGCTGGAGCAGGCCCAGGAGGCAGCCGCTGCCGGGGATTTGGACAGCGCCCGGCAGGCCGTAGCCGCGGCCCAAAAAATCTGGAAACGAAACCGCCCCCTGGCCGCCTGTCTGGCGGACCACGAGCCTTTGGAGCAGTTGGACCAGGGTTTTCACGAGCTGGAGGTCTGGGACCGGGCAGAGGAGCCTACCCAGTACGAAGCCCTGTGCTGCATTCTGCGTCAGCAGGCCCTGGCCTTGGCCACCGGGGAAAAACCACATTTTTATAATATTCTGTAGTTCATTTTTGTATAGTATGTACAATTCTGTTCCAAAAAAATTGGAGTCTTTTGCTGTTGGATTTTTCTTGCAAAGAGGCATCGAATTATAGTATAATGAAAAAAAGGCGTTCTGTCCGGCCATGGGCAGACGCCTTTTGGAATTGGAGGAGTAAACCATGTTAAACCTTGTGAAACTGCCCGTTCTGAAAAGTGACGTCGCCCTCCGGGTCTCCAAGGGCCACTTTGTCACCGCCCACAGCCATATCAACTATTACATTGACGTCACCTTCCAGAAATCCCGCCTCAGCGAGGCCCGGGCCACCGCCAAGGCACTGGCGAAGCAGTATATGAATTCCATCATTGTGGACACGATTCTGTGTCTGGACGGCATGGAGGTGGTGGGTGCCTGCCTGGCCTCCGAGCTGACCAAATCCGGCATCATGTCCATCAATGCCCATAAAACCATATATGTCATCACCCCCGAGACCACCGGCCAGTCCCAGCTTCTGTTCCGGGAGAATTTGCAGCCCATGCTCCGGGGCAAGCATGTCCTGGTGCTGATGGCCTCCGCCACCACCGGCATCACCGCCAGCCGCAGCATTGAGTGCGTGGGCTACTACGGCGGCACTGTGGTGGGCGTCAGCGCCATTTACAGCGCCATCGACAAGACCGAAAACGGCATGCCCATCAACGCCCTGTTCCACGTTTCCGACCTGCCCGACTACGCCAGCTACAGCCCCTGCGACTGCCCCATGTGCAAGCGCGGCGAAAAAATCGACGCCCTGATCACCGGCAACGGCTATTCCACCTTGTAAGCTTTCTACATACGCACCCCACCGCACCGTTCGTAGGGGTCGGCCTCCCGGACGACCCGAACCCCACCGCACCGTTCGTAGGGGTCGGCCTCCCGGACGACCCGAATGCCGGGATGACGTTTCGGCGCCTGCGCGGGTCGTCTGGGAAGCCGACCCCTACGGCGTTTATCCATGGTGCGGGTCGTCCGGGAGGCCGACCCCTACGGCGTTTATCCATGG
>JBJDYK010000139.1:0-4774 GCA_051867275.1 Faecousia sp. | reverse complement strand
TTTATCCATGGTGCGGGTCGTCCGGGAGGCCGACCCCTACGGCGTTTATCCATGGCGCGGGTCGTCCGGGAGGCCGACCCCTACGGCGTTTATCCATGGTGCGGGTCGTCCGGGAGGCCGACCCCTACGGCGTTTATCCATGGCAGTAGAGCCCGGATATATCCGGCCCCTACAAAACGGTATCCTCCAATGGTCTTTTCCATTGGAGGATTTTTCTTATAGATTCGCTTTGATGTGGCCGATGAGGATGTCCCCTGCCACCACCCGGTCCTCGGCGGCGAAGCCCTGGGCGAAATTGTCGGTGTAGAGAATCTGGGCGTTGGGGGGGAACTCGTCGTCTCCCTCCCACACCAGAAGCTGCATGGAATAGGGGCCGAAAAAGGAAAATTCATAGCCCGCATCCCCGTGGGGCAGCTTCCTGGCTCCCAGCTTTTCGCAGGCCGTCCGGAAAGCGGAAATCCTTGTGCCAAAGGTAAAGGCGGCCCGGGTCAGGCACCGGCCGGTGAAGGGCTGAATGTACAGCTCTCCCCAGGGCATCTCCCGGAAGGTTTTCCACTGACCTAAAAAGGGCAGCTCCTTCCCCTCCAGCAGGCACCGCAGCAGGAAGGTCTGGGTGGGGAGATTGGGCAGGGGCCTGCCGTCCAGGGCTTCCAGGGCGTATTCCGGCCAGGAAACGCGGTAGGTTCTTCCCAGAAGAGTTATGGTAAACCTTCCGTCTTCAAACGTGACACCGGGCAGCCGGGTCACGGCCTCCTGAGGGTTTAAGTCCCGAAACAGGGACTCATAATGGGAAAAAGGCACTTCTTCCTTGTGATTTTCAATCTGCATGGCAGAAACTCCTTTGGTTTGGTGGGTGTATATGCGAACCGCCCGTAGGGGAGGGTCATGACCCTCCCGGCAGAACGCAGAAGCATTTTGCGCCGCATTTCGGCGAATTCGAGCCAAGCTCCCTACGAATTCGCCCAAATTTGTTTGTAAATTCCGGTGCCTGCCGCCGGGAGGGTCATGACCCTCCCCTACGGGGGCGGTGGGTTTTATTCGTGCAGCTCCAGGGGCAGGCCGTCGGGGTCCTTGAAGAAGGTCATGCGGCAGTTGGTATAGGGGTCCAGGCGGATGGGCTCCGTCTCGATGCCCAGGTCATGGAGCTGGCGGACGGTTTCCTCCACATCCTGTACCCGGAAGGCCAGGTGCCGCAGGCCGTAGGCTTCGGGATTGGTGGGACGGGCCGGGTGGCCGGGGGCGCCGAAAATCTCCAGCTCGCAGTCCCCGCACCGCAGGTCCAGCTTCACGTCTCCCCGCTCCGGCCGCACGTTCTCCCGGAGAATCTCAAAGCCCAGCTTGTTTACATAAAATTCCTTGGTCTTCTCATAGTCCGACGCCAGTATGGCCACATGATGAACCTGATTCAAAATGCCCATCAGAACACCTCCTGTACGCTGTGGGGGAAGAGCTGCCGGTTGGTGTGGGGCAGGAAGCAGGCGGCCACGAAGGAATCCATATAGCCCGGGTGGGTGGACAGCTCCATGTAGGTCATGTTCCGGGCCACCTCGCCGGTTTTCTCGATGGCCTGGTCGGACAGGACCATGGCGTAGGCGCCGGTGAGGGAGGAGTTGCCGATATAGGCGTACTTCTCCAGCTCTACGTCGGGGAACATGCCGATGTTCACGGCGTTTTTCATGTTGATGCCGGAGCCGATGCCGCCGGCCACATAGACCCGGTCGATGGCCTCCACCGGCATATCCACCGCGTTCAGCAGCGTCTCAATGGCGGAGAAAATGGCACCCTTGGCCCGGATGAAGTTGTCGATGTCCACCTCGTTGATGGAAACCTCCCGCTCCGTGGCGGATTCCTGGGCGGTGGCCAGAATGAACCGGCCCATGCCGTGGTGATCCCGCTTTACCCGCTCGCCCTCCCGGACGAAGAGGCCCTTGGCGTTGATGATGCCGCAGCGGTACAGCTCGGAAATGATGTCAATGATGCCGGAGCCGCAGATGCCCACCGCCCGCTGATCCGGGTCGCCTACGATTTGGAAGGTGGGTTCCATGGTTTTGCTGTCGATGGTGCAGGCTTCGATGGCACCGTCGGTGGCCCGCATACCGCAGGAGATGTCGCCGCCCTCGAAAGCGGGGCCGGCGGAGCAGGCGCAGGACATGAGGAAGTCCCGGTTGCCGAAGACGATCTCGCCGTTGGTGCCCAGGTCGATGAACAGGCTCATCTCGTCCTTGTCCCAGATCCGGCTGGCAAGCGTACCTGCGGTGATGTCGCCGCCCACATAGGAGCCGATGTTGGGGGCAATGACCACGGGAGCCAGGGGGTTGGCCGGCAGCTTCAGATCCCCCGCCAGCAGGCCCTCCCAGCCGAAGAAGCTGGGGATATAGGGATCCATGCGCACCGGCTGGGCGTCCACGCCGATGAGCAGGTGGTTCATGGTGGTGTTGGCGCCTACGGACAGCCGCAGAATGCTCCGGGCGGAGATGCCGGCACCGGCGCAGAGGTTGGCGATGATGGGCCGCAGGGTCTCCTTCACAATGGCGTCCTGGAGCTTTTTCTTGCCGTCGGGACGGCTCTGCTCAATGATGCGGTTGATGACGTCGGCACCGTAGCGAATCTGGCCGTTGCCGGAGGAGCCCTTGGCCAGGATTCTGCCGTCGGTCAGATCCGTCAGAACCATGGTGACGGTGGTGGTGCCGATGTCGATGGCGCAGCCCACCATGGCGGTATCCCGGGGGCCGCAGATGTCCATGCACTGGAAGGCACTGCCCCGGAGCTGACCCTTGACGCAGACGGTAAAGTCGTTTTCCCGCAGCACATGGGCCAGGCGCACCATAACGGGGAAGGGAATCTCCACGGTCTCCACCCCCAGGGCCTCCTGAATGGCCCAGGTAAGCCGCTCATTGTCGGGCATGGTGTCGTCGGCGGTGGGTTCCGCCATGGTCAGGACGACGGCCCGGAAGTTGTTTTTAAATTGGATGCCGCTTTCCCGGAGGCCCCGCTGGGCCTCCTCAAAGATGGCGATCTCCTGGGGAGAGGACAGGTCCGCGGTCTTCATCCGGGACTGGTAGGCGGAGGCAATGTCCGGCACCAGGACGGTCACATCCCCCAGCACCCTGGAGTTGCAGGACAGACGCCAGCCCTCCGCGTATTCCTCGTCGGAAATGTGGCGGGTTCTGGGGCTTTCCAGCTCCCCGGACAGCAGCTTCACCCGGCATTTGCCGCAGGAGCCGTTGCCGGAGCAGGGGGCGTCGATGGCCACATTGGCCCGTCTTGCCAGGGCCAACAGATTGTCCCCGGGGTTGCAGTCCACCGTAACCGGTTTGCCGCCTTCAATCTCAAAAATTACTTTACTCATGTCGTCTCTCCTGTGAAAATCATTTACTGTTTGAATCAAATCTATTCCATTGTTTTGCACAGCACCAATCGTAGGGGAGGGTCATGACCCTCCCGGCGGCAGGCACCGGTATTTACAAATAAAATTGGGCGAATCCGCAGGGTGTTTGATTCGTATTCGCCGAAATTCTGTATAAGATGTTACTCCGTACTGCCGGGAGGGTCATGACCCTCCCCTACAGTGGGTTTTGTAAAAAGCCTCTTTCTTTAGGTAATGAAATCTATATCCTCCGGCCATGGGGCCGGGCTGGTTTTAAAGCCATTGCCCCCGCGCCTCTGTAGGGGCCGGATATATCCGGCCCGGCAGTGTGAACCGACTCGAACCGCGCACCTGTGCGAATCCGCAACATACTGCGTTTTTTGGTTCTGCTCAATCCCATCAGGTTTGCGGGCCGGATATATCCGGCCCCTACAGGGTTCCGTTGCGGGGGATTGCCTCCATCCGGAGGCTGAGCCGGTCCAGCAGGCACCCGGCAATGTAGTACACGGTTTCGAAGCGCACGAAGCGCAGGGTATTCTTATCCCACAAAAGGGTCAGGGACGGGGGGAAGTCCTCATCGCCGTGGTAGAATTTCAGCACCATAGGCAGGTCCGGGAATACGTTCAGCCGGAAGCCTAAATCCCCCAGGGGAAGCTCTGTACCGCCCATAGCTACGCAGGCGGCCCGGAAGCGGTCCGGGGCCTTGTCGATCTTCGCCGGGAGGCTGCCTCCCGACATGGACAGACCGCCGCCCCCCACATAGACCCCCGGCAGACTGCCAACCGGGCAGAATTCCCCGGAGGAGGTGGCGTCCGGCTTCCGGTCGCAGAGCCAGTCATAAACCGACAGGCCCTCGCAGAAGTTGGCAGGACGAAAGGTGTCCCCCACCCGGCAGGTCACAAGGCCGGTATCCCGGTGAATCCGGGTTTCCGTGCCCAAAAAGAGGGTGGCAAGGCAGGCGTCCCGTTCCTCCACCCCCGGCCTGGCTGCCAGGACTTTGGGGTCATAGTCCAAATAATGGAGCCGGGCTGCCTCCAGCATATGGGCATAATTGTTCTTTCTCTCTCTCATAAACAAACCTTTGCTTCGCTCGGATGACAAAACAGCCGGGAGGGAGGCAGCTCCCTCCCGGCTACGGGAATTGATTGTATTTTGATTACAGCTCCAGGTAGGAATCGGAGTACAGAACGTTGTTCTTGAAGATGTCGCAGGACTTGATGGTCTCCATCAGGCGCTGGTCGCAGGGGTTCACGATGGCGGAGGTCAGGCCCTGCATCATGGCCATGGCAACCAGGGTGGCGTCCATGATGGGACGGACCGCCTTGGGAGCGCCGTTGGAGTTGTTGGACAGACCGCCGGTGGACTTCAGGCCCTCGTCGGCGAACATCTTGATGGCGTTCAGCACGT
>JBJDYK010000138.1:2879-7132 GCA_051867275.1 Faecousia sp. | reverse complement strand
CCGGGAGGGTCATGACCCTCCCCTACGGGTGCAGTGCTATAAATTTCCGTTTATGGGGATGGTGCCGGGGAGGGGGGAATTAAAGAATAAAGAATAGATAATAGGATAATAAATAATAAATATTCTTTCTTCTTTCTTCTTCCCTCTCCCCCGGCGGCGATTACATGGAAGCCAGGGGCTTCAGGGGATGGGCGGGCACCAGGGTGGAGATGGCGTGCTTGTAGATCATCTGCTGGCGTCCGTCGGTGACGAGGACCACCACGAAGCTGTCAAAGCCTACGATGGTGCCCCGCATCTGAAAGCCGTTCATGAGGAACAGGGTCACGGGCAGATGCTCCCGGATGACCTGACGCAAAATGGCGTCCTGAAGATTGGTGGGTTCTGACATATGTACTCCTTCTTTCTGTTGGGATACCTATATCTTATCATTTTCCCTCGTCGAAAAAAGGAATAAGCCCCCGTGCGGCTTCGCAAACCTGTGAAAAATCCATATCCGGGGTTTTGTGAATCCATTGCATCTCCGGATTCCGGCGGAACCAGGTGAGCTGCCGTTTGGCGTAGCGGCGGGAGGACTGCTTCACCTGGGCGGCGGCCTCCTCCAACGTACACCGGCCCTCCAGCACCGGCAGGAACTCCTTGTAGCCGATGGCCTGCAACGCCGTGGAACCCACCGTTAAAAGACCCCGAATCTCCTCCAGCAGCCCCGCCTCCAGCATCCTGTCCACCCGCAGGTCAATGCGGCGGTACAGGTCCTGACGGTTTACATAATCTAACCCAATCCAGCAGGGCTGAAACCGGTCCGGCAGGCGTTTGGTTTCGGCGTTGTGGGCGGAGATGGTTTTGCCCGTCTCCTGATACACCTCCAGGGCACGGATAATTCGCTTGGTGTCCGCCGTGTGGAGACGTTCTGCCGATTCCGGGTCCACGGTGGCCAGCTCCGCCAGCAGTGCCTGGGCCCCCTCGGTTTCCAGCCGATGCCGCAAGGCTTCCCGGCAGCCGGTTTCCGGGGTGGGGGCGAAATCGTTGCCCCGAACCAGGGCGTCCATATACAGGCCCGTGCCCCCTGCCAGAATGACGGTTTTTCCCCGGGAGAGAATGTCCTCCACAATGGGGGTGGCCAGATCGGTGAATTTTCCCACGGACATGGGTTCGTCGGGGTCGCATACGTCCATCATGTGATGAGGAATCCCCCGCCGCTCGGCCAAAGAAGGCTTGGCGGTGCCGATGTCCATGGCGCGGTAGACCTGCATGGAGTCGCAGGACACCACCTCGCCGTTTAGCTCCTCCGCCAGCCAGACCGCCAGCTCCGTTTTCCCCGAAGCCGTCGGCCCGGCAACGCATACCATTTTGTCCAGAATATTCCCTCCCTTTTACACCTGTAGGGCGGGGGCATGCCCCCGCCGGGCACCGATTATTTCAAACGCAGTTGCGGCAAATGTGTTTTTTCACTATAAATCGTCCATTTTGTAAATTACCGGAACTGCCTACGGGTTTGCGACTGCCCGGCGGGGTCATGACCCCGCCCTACAAACGTGTATCGATGGTTCGGCAGAAGCGTCAGCTTCTTCCAAACTGGCGTTCCAATTGCTGTTTGGTCAATCGGATGCAGATGGGGCGGCCGTGGGGGCAATACTTCAAATCCTCCCGGCTCAGCACCTGCCGCACCAAAACCTCCCGCTCTCTGGGGTCCGTGTGCCAGCCGGCCTTGATGGCGGCTTTGCAGGCCATGGTGTGCAGCAGCCGGTCCCGCAGGGTATCCCGGTCCTCCCGGCGGCCCTCCACCAATGCCTGTGCCAGCTCCTCTAAGCAGGAGGCGGCGTCCTGGGGGCTTACGTCCATGGGTACCCGGCGAATCAGCACCGTCCCCTGGCCGAATTCCTCGATGCCGTAGCCCAGCTCGTCCAGCAGGGCCTGATTTTCCAGCACCAGGGCGGCGCCCTCCTCTCCAAGACGGCAGGACTGGGACAGCAGCAGCTCCTGGGAGGACACCTGACGCTGTTGTGCCCGGAGCTTTTCAAATAATATCCGCTCGTGGGCGGCGTGCTTGTCGATGAGGAACGCCTCATCCTCCTGCTGCACCACGATGTAGCTGTCAAACAGCTCCCCCAGCACCGTAAAATCCGGAATCTTTTCCATAGGCAGCTCCTGCTGCACCGGTTCCTCCGGAATGGGCACCTGCACAGGGGGTTCCTGCACCGGAATCCGCACTGGGGGTTCCTGCACCGGAACCTGCACCGGCTGGGCCACGGGGGTTTGGCGCACCACCTCCATGGTTTTGACCGCCTGCACCGGGTCGGGCCGGGGGGCCTTCTCCAGAGACGCGGCAAACTGGCGGTACTCCTGGACAGTCATGGTTTTGAAGGTCTCCTGGGGCTTGGGCTGCACCGCCTGCCGGGGCTTTTCCAAATTCAGCTCCGGCCGGTCCTGGGTCTTTCCCAGAGCTGCCATGACGCCGTAGCGGACGCAGTCGAAGACTTCCCGCTCGGACAGGAATTTTACCTCCGTCTTGGCCGGATGTACGTTCACATCCACCGTATGAAGGGGTATTCTCAGGTGCAGGACACAGGCGGGGAACCGGCCCACCATCATCTGGTTCCGGTAGGCCTCCTCCAGTGCGGATTGCAGCAGCTTGCTTTTCACGGGCCGGTCGTTGACGAAAAACACCTGCTGGGCCCGGCTGCCCCGGGACTGGGTGGGCTTGGAGACGTAGCCCGTCACCCGGTTTTTCTCCCAGGCGCTGTCCACCGGTACAAAATCCCCGGCCTCCCGGCCATAGACCCCCGCCATTGCCGACAGCAGCTTGCCGTCGCCGGGGGTATTGAGAATTTCCTTTCCGTCGCGGAGCAGCCGGATGGCCACCTCCGGATGGGCCAGGGCCTGACGCTGCACCGCCGCAGCCACGGCGCCTCCCTCCACGCTGTCCTGCCGCATGAATTTCATCCGGGCGGGGGTGTTGTAGAACAGGTCCCGAACCACGATGGTGGTGCCCTCCGGGCATCCTGCCTCGGACTGCTCCACGATCTCCCCTGCCTCCAGGCAGAGGCTGACGCCCTCCACCGCCCCGGCGGTTTTGGTCAGCAGGTCGATGCGGGACACGGAGGCGATGGCCGCCAGGGCTTCGCCCCGGAAGCCCATGGTGCCGATGGCGTCCAAATCCTCGGCGGTTTTCAGCTTGGAGGTGGCGTGGCGAAGGAAGGCGGTGGGGGCGTCCTGGGGGGACATACCGCAGCCGTTGTCGGTGACACGCAGGAAGGTCATGCCGCCGTCCCGCAGCTCCACCGTGACCTTGGAGGCTCCCGCGTCCACGGCGTTTTCCACCAGCTCCTTGACCACGGAGGCCGGCCGCTCCACCACCTCACCGGCGGCGATGAGATTGGCGATATGGGGGGAAAGTTGAATGATTTTCGGCATGGCTTCCTCCTCTCAGGACAGCAGTCCAAAGGCTACGGCGTTGATGAGGGTGTGCATAAGAATGGGGGCGAAGATGGTATCTGCCTTTTCGTAGGCCCAGGCCAGGGACACCCCGGCGGGGATATACTGGACGGCGCAGAGAAGCAGGGTGGTCCAGGGTTGGCTCCCCACATAGCCCATCACATGGAGCAGACAGAAAAACAGGGTGGAGATCACATAGGCGGAAATCCGGTTTTTCCGGAACAAACCCTGGAAGATGAGGCCCCGCACCATACACTCCTCCGTCAGGGGAACCAGAGCCACGGTGCCCACCAGCACCACCCAGCGGCTGCCCGAGGCCAGATACTGGATTTGCGCATTGTTGACGTTGGAAAAATCGGGCAGCAGGGAAAACGCCAGATTCACCAGGTAGTTGCCCGCGTAATACATCACCAGCCCCAGAATTACCGCCTGGACAAAGCCCCAGAAGGATTTTTTGATTTTGAACAGGGATTTTTTCAGAAAGTCGTGGAAAATCACCACACAGGCCAGGAAATTGACGGTAAAAAACACGCCGTTGAGCCAGGCCTGCCCCCTGGGGGAGGCGCAGTCCAGCCCCAGAGCCTGGCAGCCCAGAAGCAGCAGGTAGGACAGCAAAAACAGGAAAAAGGGCATGTATACCCACCCCCAAGCCGTCTCCGCCGGGGTCATGGAAATGGAAAGTCGCTTACTGTTGTTCATAATACCTCCCGAAAGACACGCCATCCGTAGGGGAGGGTCACTGACCCTCCCGGCAGGATGCAAAAACAAAATCGCAGAAATCTTCGGCGAATTCAAAATAGGCCCCTGCGAATTCGCCCAAA
>JBJDYK010000138.1:0-2779 GCA_051867275.1 Faecousia sp. | reverse complement strand
AGTGCCTGCCGCCGGGAGGGTCATGACCCTCCCCTACGGGTTGGGCTACAGCATCTGCTTCAGCTTATACAGCAGGTTCATGGCCTCGATGGGGGTCAGGGTTTCCACGGCGATGTTCCGCAGCTCGTCGGCCACGGCCTGGGCGGACAGATCCACCAAGGATACCTGATCCTGCTGGGGCTGGGCCGGTTTGGGTGCTTCGTGGGTTCCGGACTCCAGCTCTTTTAATATCTGTCTGGCCCGGGTGATGACGGAGCCGGGGAGTCCCGCCAGGCTGGCGACCTCCACGCCGTAGGACTGATCCGCGGGGCCGGGTACAATTTTTCGCAGGAAAATCATATCGTTTCCCCGCTTCTTCACGGCGATGTTGTAATTTTTCACGTTGGGGAGCCAATGCTCGATCTCCGTCAGCTCGTGGTAATGGGTGGCAAACAGTGTCTTGGCGCCCAGCTTTCTTGTGTTGGCGGCGTATTCCAGCACCGCCCGGGCAATGGCCATGCCGTCGTAGGTGGAGGTGCCACGACCGATCTCGTCCAGAATCAGAAGACTTCTGGCGGTGGCGTATTTCAGAATGTCCGCCACCTCGGCCATCTCCACCATGAAGGTGGACTGACCGGAGGCCAGGTCGTCGCTGGCGCCGATTCTGGTGAATACCCGATCCACCACACCCATCCGGGCGGACTTGGCAGGCACGAAGGAGCCGATCTGGGCCATGATGACCATGAGGGCCACCTGGCGCATATAGGTGGATTTACCGGCCATGTTGGGGCCGGTCAGAATGGCCACCTGGTTGCCGGGGCCACCCAGATTGGTGTCGTTGGGCACAAAGAGGGAGTCGGTCAGCATCTGCTCCACCACGGGATGGCGTCCGGCCTCGATGACGATCTCCGGCCCGTTGGTAATTTCCGGACGGCAGTAGCCCCGCTGGGCCGCCACCGATGCCAGGGAACACAGCACGTCCACCTCCGCCACGGCGGCGGCGGTCTCCTGAACCCGGCCCGCCTGCATGGCCACAAAATCCCGCACCCGGCAGAACAGGTCGTATTCCAGAGCCACGATCCGGTCCTTGGCCGAAAGAATGTCGGACTCCAGCTCCTTTAATTCCGGGGTGATGTAACGCTCGCAGTTGGCCAGGGTCTGCTTGCGGATGTAATCCTGGGGCACCTGGTTCTGGAAGGACTTGGACACCTCCAGATAATAGCCGAAGACCCGGTTGTAGCCCACCTTCAGGGTGCGGATGCCGGTGCGCTCCCGTTCCCGGTTCTCGATCTCGGCCACGGAGCCGGCGCCGCCCTCCATCACCTCCCGAACCCGGTCGATCTCCCGGTCCGCGCCCTTGCGGATCATACCGCCCTCCCGGACGGAGAAGGGAGGCTCGTCCACGAAGGCGTTGAGAATCATCTCCCGGCAGTCCCGGATGATGTCGATGCGCTTCATGAGTTTTTGGAGCCAGGGACAGCTCAAAGGCTCCAGCTGCTTTTTCAGCTCCGGCAGGGGCACGCAGCCCTGGGCCAGACTCAGCAGGTCCCGGGCGTTGGCAGAGCCGGTGACGACTCTGGCCATGATGCGCTCCAGGTCGGTGATTTCCTTCAGACAGTCGGTGATGGCGCCCCGAATCACGGGATTCTCCACCAGCTCCGCCACGGCGCTCTGACGCCGGATGATTTCCGCCGGGTCCAGCAGAGGCTTTTCCACCCAGGAGCGCAGCAGCCGTCCGCCCATGGAGGTCTTGGTCTTGTCCAGCACCCACAGCAGGCTTCCCTTTTTGGACTTGTCCCGAAGGGTCTCGGTCAGCTCCAGATTCCGCCGGGCGGCCAGGTCCAGCTCCATGAATTTGCCGGTGGAGTAGGGTTCCAGCTTCCGGATGTGGGACAGGTCATTTTTCTGATTGTTTTGCAGGAAGGTCAGCAGGGCCCCGCAGGCCACCACCGTCCAGGGCTGACCGGCCAGGCCCAGATCCGCCAGGGAAAGGGAGAAGTGACGCTCCAAAGCCTTGGTGGCGTCCCCCTCCCGGAACAGCTCCGGCTTGTCCTCGTCCACGCAGCAGCGGATTTTCTGATACAAAGCCGCCTTGAGCCGGGAGTCCACCTTGCCTCCCACCAGCACCTCCGCCGGGGAGAAGCGGCCCATCTCCGCCTCGGCCCGTGCCACCGCCTCTGGGCCCTGGGCGGAGGTGGCGTAAAACGCGCCGGTGGACACGTCGCAGAAGCACAGGCCGTAATTGCCGTTTTCCCCGTAGACGCAGCCCATGTAGTTGTTTTTTCGGTCGTCCAGCATGGAGCTGGCGGTGAGGGTGCCGGGGGTCACGATGCGCACGATGTCCCGGTCCACCAGACCCTTTGCCTGGGCCGGGTCCTGGGTCTGCTCGCAGATGGCCACCTTGTAGCCCTTGGACACCAGACGGCCGATATACCCTTCGGCGGCGTGATAGGGCACGCCGCACATGGGCACCTGATCCGCCTTATCCTTGGACCGGTCCCGGGTGGTGAGGGTCAGGTCCAGCTCTTTGGAGGCGATTTTGGCATCATCCAGGAACATTTCGTAAAAATCACCCAGCCGGAAAAACAGGATGCAGTCCTTGTTCCGTTCCTTTATCTCCTGATACTGCCGCATCATGGGAGTCAGCTCCGTGGCCATAGTTTCAACTCACTTTCTATGTTACGGTCTTCGCGCCGCCCGCAGGGGGGTCAGTGACCCTCCCCTACAGGACGATTCCGTTTCCACGCCGTAGGGGAGGGTCATGACCCTCCCGAAAGCTGGCAGGATAGAGCAGAATCGA
>JBJDYK010000137.1:0-7148 GCA_051867275.1 Faecousia sp. | reverse complement strand
CGGGAGGGTCATGACCCTCCCCTACGGGTGCAGTGCTATAAATTTCCGTTTACCAACGCCGGAATGGTTGTGGGGGCTGGTTTGGCTCTTTTTGGTCAGAACTCACAAATTTTCAAAAATAAGCCCAATCTTTTTCTGGTTTGTCTTTGAGGCTATTGACAACTGTCTGTTCACCGTGTTACAATGTCCCCAAGAATATGTCATACCACCATGGAACAAAGCGACTGCCGCTATGTGACTGGCCGGGTGGCATAAATAAACGAAAGGAAGATGTATATGAAACGGACCCTTGCTGTATTGCTCTGCGCCATCATGGTTCTGACCAGCCTGCCCCTGACGGCACTGGCTCAGGAATCCCCTGTGGACACCCGGAGCGATTCCATTGTGGCGGCCCAGGAGCTCCCCGGGGAATCCCGGCTGGAGACCCCCGAGGCCCTGCCCCAGGAGGCCCCCTACGAGCCGGACGAACTGGTCACGGTCATCGTGGAGCTGGCCGAAAAGCCCGTGCTGGACGGCTTCCAGAAAAAGTCCTCCACCCTTTCCGCCGGTGAGCAGGTAGGCCAGTACCTGGCTTCTTCCACCGCCGCCGTGAAGCAGGAGGCAATTCTGGACACCCAGGCCGCCGTGATTCAGTCCCTGGGCCGGGACGCCAATGTGGTGGCCCAGTGGACCAATGTGGTCAACGGCTTCGCCGTGGAGATTCCCTACGGCCAGCTGGAGAAGCTGCAAAACATGGACGGCGTGGTCCGGGCCTATGTGGAGCATGTCTACGACCGGCCCGATGAGACCATGTCCGAAAACACCGCCATCGGCGGCACCCACGGCTATAGCTACAACCTGATCGGTGTGGGCGATGCCTGGGCCGCGGGCTACACCGGCAAGGGTATGCTGGTGGCCGTGCTGGACACGGGCCTTGACATCACCTACACCACCTGGGGCGATTCCTCCAATCCCCAGAAGGGTGTCCGCCGGGTTCATGAGGCGTTCACCGAAGATTCCTTCATGAACGACCCCAGCGGCTGGGATCTCCGCTACACCGAGGAAAGCATGCGGCTGTTCCTGGAGAACGCCCCCCTGTGGGCCACCAACCGCAGCACCATCACCTATGACGGCAACGCCCTGTACAAGAACCGGAAGGTTCCCTACGCCTACGACTACGCCGACAGGGATCTGAACGTGGTGCCCATGGACAGCGACCATGGCACCCATGTCTCCGGCACCATCGCCGGTTACGCCGAGACTGAAGAGGGCGAAGTGCTCTTCTCCGGCGTGGCCCCCGACGCCCAGATTCTGTCCATGAAGGTGTTCCCCGACGCCGACGGCGGCGCCCAGGAATCCTCCATCTACTGTGCCCTGGAAGACGCCGCCACCCTGGGCGCCGACGTCATGAACCTGTCTCTCGGCTCCGACAACGGCTTCTCCAAGGACGGCAGCCTGGCCTCCGATGCCTACAAGCGCATCAGCGCCACCGGCATCCTCTTCATGGTCTCCGCCGGTAACGCCGGGAACTCCGCCGGTAACAGCAACTACGGCAATGAGAACCTGGCCTCCGACCCCGAGATCTCCATGATCTCCTCCCCCTCCGTCTACGGCGACAACCTGTCCGTCGCCTCCTTCGAGAACAGTGTCACCACCCGCTCCGCCCTGCTGTGGTACACCCCTGACGGAGTGGAGACCAAGATCTCCTTCCAGGACCCCAACGAAATCGCCATGAAGTACAAGTTCGCGGGCAACGACCCTGTGAACATCATCCCCGTGGACGGCTACGGCGCCTACAACGACTACTACAACGCCGGTTTCCGGGGCTACCACGGCTACGGCGACAAGGGTGAAACCGGTATCGCCCTGGTCAAGCGGGGCGGCGGTCTGTCCTTCGTGGATAAGATCAACAACGCCATGAGCTTCTCCTGGTCTTACTACAATCCCGAACTGGGCTACTATGTCACCGAGTACCCCGTGAAAGCCGTCATCATCTATGATGAGGACCCCACCTCCACCGATCTCATTTACATGAGCGTCGGCGGCGCGGCCATTACCTCCTGCTACATCTCCGGCAAGGACGGCGCGGCCCTGTATGATGCCGCCAAGGCCGCCATGGCTGAGGGCAAGTACGTCACCCTCACCGTCCAGGAGAAGGACGATGTGATTGAATCTCCCGAAGCCGGTCAGATGTCCAGCTTCTCCTCCTGGGGCGCGGGCCCCGCTCTGGAGCTGAAGCCGGAGATCACCGCCCCCGGCGGCAACATCTGGTCCACCGTGCTGGATCAGAGCTACTCCCCCGCCAACCCCGGCGGCCTGCATGACGACTACACCGGCTCCTACGGCATGATGAGCGGCACCTCCATGGCCTCTCCCCACATGACCGGCGTCACCGCCCTGGTGGAGCAGTACATCTATGCGGAGCTGGGCCTCACCTCCAAGGTGGCCGTGGGCGACCTGGCCAGGATGCTGATGGTCAGCACCGCCATCCCGCAGAAGAATCCCAACGGCGTCTACTACACCCCCCGTCAGCAGGGCGCCGGCCTTGTGAATGTGGCAAACGCCATCACCACCCCCGCCTACATCTCCGTTGACGGCCAGAACGTGGGCAAGCTGGAGCTGAAGGATGATCCCGACCGCACCGGCTCCTACGACATGACCTTCAAGGTTCACAACCTCACCGGCGAGGCTCTGACCTACAACGCCACGGCCTATGTGCTGCGTCCCGGCACCGAGGAAGCCGAGACCTACTGGGGCGACCGGTCCTTCATGCAGGCCGAGGACGTGCTGCTGAAAGAGGTGGACCTGGGCAAAATCACCGTCCCCGCCAGCGGCAACGTGATCGTCCGCAAGACCGTGACCCTCACCGCCGAAGAAAAGCAGCTTCTGGACGAGCTGTTCCCCAACGGCACCTATGTGGAGGGCTTCATCGTTCTCACCAACGACACCGATCCCCAGATCGGCCTGCCCTTCCTGGCCTTCTACGGCGACTGGACCGCGGCCCCCATCTTCGATTCCGCCACCTGGCTGGATAACCAGGACGAGAACGTGAGCTTCCTGGAGCAGGAAACCCAGTGGGGCGTATCCCTTCTGGGCTTCTACGACGGCTACTCCTTCCGGAACTTCGGCCAGAACCCCTTCGACCCCTTCTCCGAGGAAACCCAGAATGTCTATCACCCCGAGAACATCACCCTGGGTAGCTCCGTGTTCAACGTAGTCAACGACTTCGTGCTGTACCAGAAGCGGGAAGCCAAGGCCATGGTGGTGGAGGTCCGGAACGCCGATACCGGCGAGCTGTACTACCGGGATCACACCGGCTACCAGTTCAAGACCTACTACGACTACAACTACGGCATGGCCATCCCCTCCTCCGTCTACTACTTCACCAACACCAACTGGGCCGGCCAGGATCTGAACGGCAAGCCTGTGCCTGACGGAACCAAGTGCGTCATGACCATCACCGCCTACGGCGATGGCGAGTACCCCACCACCTACCGCATGAGCGAGGCCGGTACCATCATCGCCGATGAAGACATCCGCTCCGTCATCCCCGGCGAGAAGGAGCCCACCTTCAACGGTCACGCCATGGATAAAACCGGCGACGTGATCACCATGCCCATCACCGTGGACCGCACCGCGCCTCTGCTGAAGGATTCCACCGTCTCCATCGTGGAAAACGAGGAGGGCCGCCTCATCATGACCGGCACCTTCCAGGACGACGGTGCCCTGGCCTCCATCGAGATCTTCCCCCAGGTCAAGCGCACCTACAAGGAGGGCTACGGCAATCCCGATCAGGTGGACTACGCCCTGGACTACAACAACCCCTTCTATACCGAGATGATCTATGACGCCGCCGTCCACACCTGGACCTTCTCCTGCGACGTCACGGACTACGCCCACACCGTGGAGTCCTACCCCGGCGAGAACTACTACTACGACTTCACCTGGACCGGCAACATCTTCATCTACGGCGGCGACTACGGCGGAAATGACCGGGCCTATGCCGTCACCGCCAAGTCCGATTCCGGCATCGTCCTGTCCACTACCTCGGCTCTCCTGAAGGTGGGCCAGACCTTCGACCTGAGCGTCATCAACAACACCGGCTCCGACGCTCCCCTGACCCGTACCTCCTCCAACCCGGAGGTTGCCACAGTGGACGAGTTCGGTCACATTGTGGCCGTGGCCCCCGGCCAGACCACCGTTACCATCTCCAACGGCACCGACTCCGCCGTGTGCATCGTGGCCGTGCGGGAACCCAACACCGAGGTTATCGACTTCGATCTGGCCATCGATTCCTTCTCCGGACTGACTCCCAACGGCACCATCATCGTCAAAGCCATCAACCTGCGGCCCGCCGATGTGGAGCTGACCGAGGTGAAGTGGCTGGTGACGGAGGATGATCCCGACCTGTACGAGGGCCTCATCAACTGCGCCCAGTACGACACCAGCGGCCTGGCGGCAGAAATCTACCTGAACACCCAGGCCACCGGCGACCCGGATTTGAAGATTCCCGGCGCCTCCGGCACCCTGACCGTCACCCTCAACGGCGTCACCCGGACCATGCATCTGGACTGGGAGGACCTGTACACCAAGAGCGATGACGACGACCTGGTTTCCGGCCTGCCCTTCTACGACCAGACCCGCTATGTGACCCAGGGCGAAACCGCCACCCTTATCGCCCAGTACAACAACCGCAACGCCCACAACTTCGTCCCCGTAAAGTTCGCCACCCTGAAGAACTATGTGGACTACAGCTACGACAATTCCCTGGACGCCCCCGAGGGTCTGATTCTGGACGGCCCCGAATACTGCAACGCCGGTGGCCGGTGGAGCGGCAAGCTGGTGAATAAGGAGGGCTATGCTCTGCCTGAAACCATCCGGGTCTTCACCCGCACCGACTCCGGCTATGAAAACGACATCACCAACTACTTGTACAACGCCGTGTCCTACAACAACCAGACCGGCGAAATCACCGTGGAGAAAATGCCGGAGTACGGCTCTCTGATGATCCGCGCCGACGGCGTAATCTCCGAGGGCAATCCCGCAGGCCAGGTCAGCGGCGCCACCTACGAGAAGCCCGACGGCCTCTACGGTCCCTTCGACTGGGAAGTGGTCTCCGGCAACGGCAAGCTGGAAGTCAAGGAGAACACCAACTACAACAACAGCATCGTGAACCTGGCGGAGTACACCCCCGCCGAACCCGGCTGCAGCATCATCAAGGCCACCTCCAGAGACGGCAAGTACAGCCTGAACTTCGCCGTGGTCTCCGAAGCCATCCTGCCGGAGGTCGTGTCCCTGGATACCACCCGGCTGAGCCTCCATGTGGCGGAAACCTACGAGTTTGAAGCCACCCTGTCCCCCGAACCCACTTTGGAACGCCATGAGGCCCTGACCTGGACCTCCTACAATCCCGAGGTGGCCACCGTGGACGAAACCGGCAAGCTCACCGCCGTGGCCCCCGGCTACGCCTTCGTCACCGCCGTGTCCGACTACACCGGCGCCATCGGCTACTGCGTGGTGGAGGTTCTGGCCTGTGAGCATGCCGAGACCACGACCGTCACCACCGAGGCCACCTGCACCCAGGACGGCTCCGTTGTGACCACCTGCGACCTCTGCGGCCAGGTGCTGAGCGAAGAAATCCTGCCCATGGGCCACACCTATGAGGCGGTCGTCACCGCGCCCACCTGCACCGAGGGCGGCTACACCACCTACACCTGCACCGTCTGCGGCGACAGCTATGTGGCCGACCACACCGAGGCTCTGGGCCACAGCTTTGAGGATACCGTGGTGGAAGCCACCTGCACCGAGGGCGGCTACACCGAGCACACCTGCTCTGTCTGCGGCTATACCTACCGGGATGCCTTTGTGCCCGCCAACAGCGAGAACTGCCCCTCCAAGGCGTTCAAGGACCTGGATGTCCGGCAGTGGTATCACGAGGGTGTGGACTTTGTCCTGGATAACGGTCTCATGAACGGCATGCGCGAGGATGTGTTCGCTCCCAACGACAACATGACCCGGGCCCAGCTTGTCATGGTTCTGTACCGCATGGCCGGTTGCCCCGAGGCCAAGGAAGCTGCTTCCTTTAAGGATGTGGCCGAGACTGCCTGGTACGCCAAGGCCGTTGCCTGGGCCGTAGAGAACGGCATCACCAAGGGCGTGTCTGCCGATTACTTCCAGCCCAACGCACTCATTACCCGTGAGCAGATGGTCACCTTCTTCGCCCGGTTCGCCGCGCTGAACGGCCAGGACGTGGAGGTGGAGGGCGACCTGTCCGCCTTTACGGACGGCACCTCCGTCAGCAAGTACGCCGCGCGGAACATGGTTTGGGCCGTGAAGTCCGGCCTCATCACCGGCATGGGCGACAACACCATCAACCCCAAGGGCAACGCCACCCGCGCCCAGGTTGCCACCATCCTGATGCGCTACTGCAAAACCTTCGGCTAAGCCCCATACCCCCACCCGGAGGCCCTAGGGCCTCCGGGTTTTCATGTTCCGTATGATAAATTGCAAATTGAAATTTACCGCACATCGCCGTAGGGCGGGGTCATGACCCCGCCGGGCAGTAGCAAGTCAGTAGGCAGTTCCAATCATTCGTAAAATGGGCAATTTACGGCGAAAAATGCGCGTTTGCCACAACTGCATCACAAATCATCGGTGCCCGGCGCTGGCTGTCCCCCGCCCTACGGGTGCGTTGCCGGAAGTTCCACCGTAAAGCGCGATAAACGAAAATTTATAGCACTGCACCCGTAGGGGAGGGTCATGACCCTCCCGGCGGCAGGCACCTGGGATTTCCAACCATTTTGGGCGAATCCGCAGGGAGTTCGGTTCGAATTCGCCGGAACATGGTACAATTTGTTTTTGCATACTGCCGGGAGGGTCATGACCCTCCCCTACGGGTGCGGCGCGGTAAACGGAAATTTACCGAATATCGCCGTAAGGCGGGGGCATGCCCCCGCCGGGCAGTTGCAAGTTTGTAGGCAGTACCGGTAAATTGCAAAATGGGTGGTTTACGGTGAAAAATACGCATTTGACGCGACTGCATTGCAAATAATCGGTGCCCGGCGGGGTCATGACCCCGCCCTACAGGGCGTTACCGGAAGTTCCATCGTAAGGCGCGATAAACGGAAATTTATAGCACTGCACCCGTAGGGGAGGGTCATGACCCTCCC
>JBJDYK010000136.1:0-7173 GCA_051867275.1 Faecousia sp. | reverse complement strand
AAAACTGTAAACCATGTTGTTGCACAAACTGTAAACTATCTTACTGCACCAAACAATATATCCGGCCCGAAACCTTGTGGGACAGAGCGGAATCGTAAAAACGCAGTGTGTTACGAATTCGCATGGGTGCGCAATTTGAATCGGTTTGTACTGCCGGGCCGGATATAAAAGCCCCTACAATGGAAAAACCGCCATTCGGCATTGGAACGGCGGTTTTCATTATTATTTTAGTCTTCTCCGTAGCCCATGGGGTTCTGGCTCTGCCAGCGCCAGCTGTCCCGGCACATATCGGCCAGGGTCCTCTCCGCCCTCCAGCCCAGGATGGCCTGGCTCTTGGCGGGGTCGGCGTAGCACACGGGCAGGTCACCGGCACGGCGGCCCACGATTTCATAGGGTACCTTGGCCCCGGTGGCTTCCATGAAGGTATTCACCATGTCCATGACGGAAGAGCCCTTGCCGGTGCCCAGGTTGAACACCTCGCAGCCGGTGTGGGTGGTGGTATACTTCACCGCCGCCACATGGCCCTTTGCCAGATCCACCACATGGATGTAGTCCCGGATGCAGGTGCCGTCGGGGGTGTCGTAGTCGTTGCCGAAGACGCTCAGGTGATCCCGGCGGCCCACGGCCACCTGGGTGATGTAGGGCATCAGATTATTGGGAATGCCCTGGGGGTCCTCGCCGATCTGGCCGCTGATGTGGGCGCCGATGGGGTTAAAGTACCGCAGCAGGGTCACGGACCACGCCTTGTCCGCGAAGGCGATGCCGGAGAGAATCTGCTCGGTCATGTATTTAGTCCAGCCGTAGGGGTTGGTGCAGCCGCCGGTGCGGCTGCCTTCCCGCAGGGGCATCTCATTGTCGCCGGAGTAAACCGTGGCGGAGGAGGAGAAAATCAGGTTCTTGACACCCACCTCCCCCATAACCTTGGTCAGCACCAGGGTGGAGTTCAGGTTGTTGTCATAGTACTTCCAGGGAATCTGCACGCTTTCGCCCACGGCCTTGAGACCGGCGAAATGAATCACGCAGTCGATTTGATTCTCCGCGAAGATTTTACGCAGCAATGCTTCGTCCCGCACGTCGCCGATGTAGGAGCGCAGGGTCTTGCCGGTGAGCTGCCGCACCCGCTCCAGAGACTTGGGACTGCTGTTGCACAAATTATCCACGGACACCACTTCATAGCCGCTTTCCAGCAGCTCAAGGCAGGTGTGGGAGCCGATGTAGCCCATGCCGCCCGTAACCAATACTGCCATAACGCATTACCTCCTGATGGCTGCCCTGATACCAGGGTTTTTCTTTTATTTTATCCCAGAGCGGGGAAAAATGCAATAGGAATTCGGGAAAATCCGAAAAATGTACCCGGTCCTCTTGCCAGCGTCCCGGGAATCGGTTATAATACAGGTGAAATTCAAAAAAATGCTTGTCGGCATAACGCAGCAGGGCCTTTGAAGGGCGGCAAAATAATTGTTCTTTGCAACGCCCACTGTAGGGGAGGGTCATGACCCTCCCGGCAGTGCGCAAAAACAATCTGTGCTGCATTTCGGCAAATTCGAGCAAGCTCCCTGCGAATTCGCCCAAATTTGTAAGTAAACACCAGTGCCTGCCGCCGGGAGGGTCATGACCCTCCCCTACAGTGGGTGCATGGGCCAGATAAGCATTTACAAAAATACACAGGAGGTCATTTCCATGTCTGAGACACCCAGAAAGCACATTCTCCTGATTACCACAGGCGGCACCATCGCCTCCGTCCCCGGCGGCGAGGGTCTGGAGCCCCGGCGCAGCGACGTTCTGGAGCGTGAAATCCACCAGCTCCGGACATACTATGATATCACCGTTCAGGACCTGATGTGCCTGGACTCCTCCAACATCCGGCCGGAGGAATGGGTCATCATCGCCCGGGCCATTTTCGAGGCCAGAGGCGATTACGACGGTATTGTGGTCTCCCACGGCACCGACACCATGGCCTACTCCTCCTCCATGGTCACCTTCATGCTGGAGAACATCGACATCCCCGTGGTGTTCACCGGCTCCCAGCTTCCCCTGGCGGATTTCCTGTCCGACGCGCCGGAGAATCTGCGCACCGCCTTCGCCATGGCCGCCACGGGCCACCCCGGCGTGTTCCTGGCCTTTGACCGAAAGGTGATGCTGGGCTGCCGCGCCGTCAAGGTCCGGGCCTCCGGCTTCAACGCCTTCGAAAGCGTCAACAGCCACTATGTGGGCCTTGTTACCGCCATGGGCCTGGAGCTGGACGAGACCATGCTCCACAAGCCCACCGGCCCTGCCCGGTTCCTGCCCCAGGCCAGCGACCGGGTGTTCCTGCTGAAGCTGACCCCCGGCGTGGACCCCGCCATTTTCGATATGCTGGTGGACATGGGCTACCGGGGCATCGTGGTGGAGGCCTTCGGTCTGGGCGGCATGAATTTCCTGAACCGGGACCCGGGCAGAGGCATCCAGGGCGCCGTGGAGCGGGGTGTCAGCGTGGTGGTGTGTACCCAGTGCCTCTATGACAGCAGCAACCTGAACGTGTACCAGGTGGGCAAGAAGCTGCTGAGCCTGGGGGTCATCCAGGGCTTTGACATGACCACCGAGGCCGCCATGACCAAGCTCATGTGGGCTTTGGGCCAGGACCTGTCCCCGGAGGAGATCCGGGATCTGTTCCGGAAGAACATCGCCGGAGAAATCACACTGTAACCCCCATCTACAGGAGGCAAGGATTATGGATCCCATCTACGTCACAGGCCACCGAAATCCGGACACCGACTCCATCGTGGCCGCCATGGCCTACGCCGCCCTGCGCAACGCCCTGGGGGACCGGGAATACCAGGCCGCCCGCCTGGGTCACATCAGCGACGAAACCCAGCGGGTGCTGCACCGCTTCGGCTTCGAACCGCCGGTGCATATCAAATCCATGCACACCCAGATCCGGGACCTGGAGTATGAGGTGCCGCCGGTCCTCAGCTCCGCCGTGACCCTGAGCCGGGCCTGGGAGGTGTTCCGGCAGAACAGCCAGCTTCCCGGCGTCCCCCTGGCCAAGGAGGACGGCACCCTCTACGGCCTGCTACGTCCCACGGACATCGCCGAGTACGACATGGAGACCATCGACCGGCCCCGGCTGGAGCGGGTGCCCGTGTTCAATCTCCTCAGCGCCCTGGAGGGAAAGCTCCTGAACGAAGCGGAGGACTCCGCCGACCTCATCGACGGCCAGGTCATCATCGCCCTGCCCCAGAGCCGGGAGGGCCTGCTGTTTTCCGATACCGACTCCGTGGTGATCTGCGGCAACCAGCCGGAGCTGATTCGCCGTGCCCTGGAGCTGAACGTGAACTGCCTGATTCTGTGCCAGACGGAGCTGTCCGAGGAGCTGCGCGCCTTAAAAACCAGCACCTGCATCATCTCCACCCCCTTTGACGCCTACCGCACCGTCCGTCTCATCTACCATTCCACCCCCGTGGGCCGCATCTGCCGCCGGGAGAACATCGTCACCTTCCATCTGGACGATTTTGTGGACGACGTAAGGGAGACCGTTCTCAAGGAGCGGGCCGCCTGCTACCCCATTCTGGACGGGGATGAGAAAATCGTGGGCCTGCTGTATCAGAATCATCTGCTGCGCCCCCGGCGCAAGCGGGTGGTGCTGGTGGACCACAACGAGAAGGCCCAGTCCGTCCCCGGTCTGGAGGAGGCGGAGATTCTGGAGATCATCGACCACCACCGGCTGGCGGATATCGAGACCCGGGGCCCCATTTCCGTCCGCAACGAGCCGGTGGGCTCCACCAATACCATCATCGCCAGTATGTTCCAGGAGCGGGGCCTCATGCCCTCAGAGAAGATGGCCGGCCTCATTGCCGCCGCCATTGTGTCAGATACCGTCATGTTCAAGTCCCCCACCTGCACGGAGAAGGACCGGCGCATGGCCGCACGGATGGCCCGCATCGGCAAGGTGTCCCTGGAGGAGCTGGGCCGGGTGATTTTCTCCGGGTCCGCCGGAGAGGAGCACAGCCTGGAGGACCTGCTGTTTTCCGACTTCAAGGAGTTCCACATCGCGGGGCACTTCTTCGGCGTGGGCCAGGTCACCTGCATGGATTCCCCCAGACTGCTGGCCCGGAAGGGGGAGTTCCTGGAGCTTATGGAGAAAACCGCCCGGGAAAAGGGCTACGGCATGATGCTTCTGATGCTGACCGACGTGCTGCTGGAGGGCACCCAGCTCATCTACCTGGGCGACGACGACACCATGCGCCACGCCTTCAACACCGACGTGCGGGACAATGAGGTGTTCCTGCCCAAGGTCATGTCCCGGAAGAAGCAGATCATTCCCATGCTCACCGCCCTGTGGGGCTGATTCCGCTTATCATGTGGTTTCTTAAGAATTCTTAAGAATTGGATGCCAATTGTTTTCTTTTTGTTCACAGCCCGTTCAAATTCCTGGGTTATTGTATACTTGCGAAGCGGAACGGAAGCCGTGAGCCGGTCCCTTCGCAGCCGCATTCCCCCTTGTCCTTCATGTTTGGACTATTTCCTACCTCTCTCTTTATTCGTTTTATGCACAAGGAAAAGCACTCTGCGAAAGCAGGGTGCTTTTTCTCGCGCCGCCCCAGGGCGCATAAACGGAAATTTATAGCACTGCACCCGTAGGGGAGGGTCATGACCCTCCCGGCGGCAGGCACCTGGGATTTCCAACCATTTTGGGCGAATCCGCAGGGAGTTCGGTTCGAATTCGCCGGAACATGGTACAATTTGTTTTTGCATACTGCCGGGAGGGTCATGACCCTCCCCTACGGGTGCGGCGCGATAAATTGAAATTTTTCACGTGGTTGGAAACGATGGCAACATTTACCTCTGACGCCTTTTCCCGACAGGTTCTGCCGGGAGGATGTGGTAAAATACACCACGACGCGGGAGGGGGCAGCAGGATGGAGCATATGACGCGGGGGACCGGGACCGGCCGGAATATCCGGCGCCTTCAGGCGGC
Source organism: Faecousia sp. (assembly GCA_051867275.1). GTDB lineage: Bacteria > Bacillota > Clostridia > Oscillospirales > Oscillospiraceae > Faecousia. The sequence goes on along the minus strand of JBJDYK010000136.1, from coordinate 2,216 downwards.
CTCAAAGGAGCTGGCCCGGCGGCCCATGGTCCGGGGCGGTTTGCGCGCCCTGGCCAGGGGAACCCTTGCCTTCCTTTTGTCCGCCGCCGGTACGGGGGTTTCGCCCCTGCCGGTGGCCATGGGCTATCTCATGAGCCTGCCCGGAGAGGGCTCGTCCCTGCTGGCCGCCCTGTGCGCCTGCGGCGGAACCTTCCTGTTCTGGCAGGGGGCGCCCTGTCTGGAAATGGTTGCCGGAATCACGGTGGCCTGCCTTGCGGGGTGCCTGTTCGCCGGAACCGCCCTGCGGAAAAAGCCTTGGTTCGCGCCCCTGCTCAGCTTCCTGACTGCGGCCACGCTGGGACTGGTGTTCCTCCTGGGGAAGTCCGCCCTGACCCGGGAGGAACTGGGGCTGTTCCTGCTGCGGGCTTTGCTGGCATCGGCCTGCACCTGGGTCTTTGACCGGCTCCGCCCGGAACACGCCCCCCTTCCCATGGCCTGCGCCGCCGGCTTTGCCGTGCTGGGCCTGTGCCAGATTCTGGTGCTGCGGGTTCTGGACCTGGGGCTGGCCGCCTGCGCGCTGCTGGTGTGCCGGGTTCCGGGACTCCCCATGGCCCTGGCCTGCGGCCTGGCGGCGGACCTGTCCCGCGTTACCAATCAGCCCGTCACCGTGATTCTGTGTCTCAGCAGCCTGTCTCTGACGCTCCTGCCCGCCAGACGTTGGGTTCGGCTGAGTCCCACCCTGTGGTCCCTGGCATCGGCCTATGTGACAGGCAGCTTTGACCCGGTGGTGACTCTGGGCCTGCTGGCAGGCTCTGCCGTGGGACTGCTGCTGCCGGTGAAAGCCCCGGCAGAGCCGGCCCCGGTTTCGGAGGACGAGGCCCCCAGACTGGACGCGGCGGCGGTGACGTTGGAGCATCTGGCGTCTCTTTTGTCCCAGCCGGAAACGGTGCCTGTCCGGGAGGAGGCCGCCCTCTTTGACCAGGCGGCGGAGGAGACCTGCCGGAGCTGCGCCGGTTACAGCCGGTGCTGGGAGGCGGACAGCCGGGAGACCTGCCGCCTTCTGAGCCAGGCGGCCCCCCGGATTCTGGCCCAGGGAGGCGGAACCAGAGGCTGTCTGCCGCCGGACTTCACCCGGCAGTGCCGGAAAATCGAGGATTTCAGTAATGCCGTGGATCGGGCGGCCCAGGCAAACAGGCTCCGCAGGCAGTACCGGTCCCGCCTGGAGGAGAGCCGTCAGGCCCTGTGCAACCAGTACCGGCAGCTTGCCCGGTATCTCCGGCGCAGGGCTGCGGAGTTGGACAAGCCCCCCGGAAAGGCCCGGTATCAGGTGGAGCTGGGCATCAGCGCCACGGGCAAATTCGGCCCCAAAACCACCGGCGACCGGGGCGCCCACTTTCCCGGCCCCTACCGGCGGTATTACGTCATTCTCTGCGATGGCATGGGCACCGGCCCCGCCGCCGCCAAAGAGGGGGACCAGGCCCTGCGTCTGCTGACGGGCATGCTCCAGGCGGGGCTGGACCCGGACGCGGCCCTGGAAACTCTCAATGATTTATATGTTCTGCGGGAAACCGGCGGCTTTTCCACCGCCGACCTGCTGGAAATTCACCTGGACACCGGCCGGGCCACCCTCTACAAATGGGGCGGGGCCCCCAGCTACTACAAGCAGCGCCGCATGGTGAAAAAAATCGGGACAGCCGCGCCGCCCCCCGGCGTGGGCATCGGAAGCGAACACCGGGCCGAGGCGATTCGGCTGTCCCTGCAGCGGGGCCAGATGCTGGTGCTGGTCAGCGACGGACTGAGCGGAGAGGAGGTACTCAGCCAAATTGCGGATTTCGCCGGCCGGTCGCCGAAGGCATTGGCCGCAAGCCTGGCTTCCCAGAGCCAGGGCTGCGAGGAGGACGACCGCATGGCGGTTGCGGTGGTCCTTCATCCCCTGCCGTCATCGGAAGTATAGCACGGAAAAAACGCAAAGTCTGTCGAAACACCAGATGTTGCGATGATTTTCCGAAAATTACCACAAAATATGCCGTCTTCCGGTTTCCGCCTGTAGGGGCTTTTATATCCGGCCCGAAACCTGATGGGACAGAGCAGAACCGAAAAAATCGTAGGGATTTACAAATTCGCATGGGTGCGCGGCTTGAATCGGCTTTCCCCGCCGGGCCGGATATAAAAGCCCCTACAGGCGATAAACGGAAATTTATAGCACTGCACCCGTAGGGGAGGGTCATGACCCTCCC
>JBJDYK010000135.1:0-31889 GCA_051867275.1 Faecousia sp. | reverse complement strand
AGTTTTTGTGCCTCCCAGAGGGGAATAGAGAGTTTTTTCAGCAGGCCCTAAATATTGATCGTTTCCATACACTTCTCCTCTATCTCAGCCACGCACCCATTTCCTTAAAGTAGAAACCGCACTTAGCCACTTCACTCATGACTTTTTTATAACCCTTTTCGGACTTGAACCAATCGTCCTTTGTGATACCCTGGGTTGCAGTAGGAACAACCATCAACTCTGTGCCGCCAAAGTGACAGGCATAGGACAGAAATGCCCTCCGGGCATGAAATGCTTGGCAGCAGATAATAGCCCGCTTGACTTCAATTCCGGCATCTTTTACAGTTTGTGCAGAGTGCATGGCGTTTTCCATGGAATTGGTTGCCCGATCTTCTCGCAGAATGGCACTCTCCGGTACTCCGTTCTCCAGCAGAACATGCTTGCAGTATTCAAAGTCCGTGGCATACTCACCGGCATACCGGGGATTATCTATGTTCTCGGCAGCAAAGCGGCCCAGAGAGGATGAATACAGTCCGGAGGGCAAAACATAGGGAGCCAAACCTATGCTGTACAACTCTGCCGCTTTTTCGGTGACAGCGGATTTTGAAGTGCCGGGAATCAGAATAATGTCGGATTTCCCTGGAGCATCATCCATAAAAATGAAGTCGGTTATATCCTGAATGGCTCTGACATTCACAGTGCAGGCCTCCTTGATCTGGTCAAGCGTTCTCGCTTTCTTCTATATGCTTTCGTATTTTCGTTTCGTGGTCAATGCAATACTGGTAGCTTACTTCCATAAATCTGTAGATGGGCATGGCCTGATAAAGCTCGTACAGGGTGTCCAGAATGGGCTTCCCATTTATCATCATCGTGTAGAAATAGGGATAGGCGCAGCCTCCATCGGCACAGTATGGATTGATGGAGAAAAGGCGCGGGTCCCGCATGATAGGGTCAACCACCATCTCGCTGAGAATCCACTTTAAGTGGGGCGTTTCGTACTCCGCCGGGTCATCCCTGAAATGCTGCTGCCAGACGTGGAACCAGACAAAATGGATGATTTCATGAATGGCGTTGCCAAGGGTGCCCCGCTGGCTTTGCAGATAAAAGGTATCGAAGGTGTGGCTTTCCAGATAACGGGGGCTGATAGAGTTGAAGGTGATTAGGCACACCATGTCATTGAAAAGCTCCGTCAGGTCGATTTCAAAGGCATCTTCTAAAGCCTGTATGATCTGCGGTGCGTATTTGTTCCAATGGGCATTGTAGGTTTCCGTTTTCTCCCGGAGAAGCTCTCTGTTTTTGGCTTCAAACGCTGTAAAATACGCCACAAGAAAGGCTTTGCGCTGTCCGTCGTTCAGGGACTTGTAATAAGCCCTGTCTACATCGGGATAGAAATGAAAGAACGGCTCGCTCCAAAAGTCGCTCATTCCTTCTTTGGTAAATTCCAAAATGCTGTCGGCGCTGTATTCAATGCCGCCGTATTTAAATTCCAGTTTCATGGCTATATCTCCTTGCCGATGATCGAGCCCATTTCCTTAAATTTCCACAGTCAGAATTCCGGCGTTTCCGGAGGGCAATTCCGTTTCGATGATGCCGCTCCGGAAATGAATCGCGTCTCTCCTTTACTGGCTCCTGATATAAATGTGGCACGGGTTCCACAATGCCAGGAAGCATTCCGGCTCCTGAAAGCCCATGCCTATCAAAAAAAACGGCGCAAGCGGTTGCTTGCGCCGAAAAATGCACGAAAGCCCAATTTTCAAAGGGCCAGCGCGAAAGGAGCAAGGCTTCCACATTCAGAACAAATGGAATTCACCATTGCCATCATGAAAACACACTCCTCTCCAAAATCTGGAATTATGTTAGCACACAGGGCAGTTTTTGTCAAGGAAACCTTTAGCCCGCTGCATTTGCTACCTTATGCATCACAAAATTTGTAAGCAGAATCCCGAACCGCTCCACCTGCTGCTCCCTGAGAACCACATAGCCCCGTTTTTCAAAGAAGGGTCTTGCGGTAATGGACGCGTGTGTTGTAAAAGCGGGTGCGGCGATTGCTTGCTCCAACCGGTCGCAGATGGCGGTGGCGATTCCCTGGTGCTGATAATCCTTATGAACGTAGAGCCGGTCCAGGTATCCTGTTTCATCCATGTCCCCAAATCCAACCAGCTTTTCCCCGTCCTCCGCCACAAGGGTGTAATGGGCAAGGAAGGATTCGTTCCAACGCTCCAAATCCACCTTCCCGGTGGCCCAGGCGCTTCTCTGCTGAACTGTATAGTCTCGGGCGTTCACCGTATGGACGGTATCATAAAAAAGCCGGGCCAACGCAGGACAATCCTCCGGCCGGTATGTTCGAATGTTCATAGTGCCTCCTTTTTCGCTCCGCCATGACACTCTCATTTTGCGCCTTGATTATACCATGCTGCCTTTCCGATTGCAATTCCCATGTACAAAAGATTGAACCGCAAAGAAGCTGCCACTACAAACGGTGACAGCTTCTTTGAGGTCCGACAGACAGGGATTATGGCTGCAGCAATCGAAGGAAGTGATTCGCTTCCCGCAGCACATGGTCCGCAAGCAGAGGCAGAATGACACTGCGAATTTTGCATTGCTGAATACCCCTGGCGCCTGCCGCTTTGAATTCCCGGAATTTCGCGGTGGTCTCCAGTGTTTTATCGTGGGCGCAGCGGCTGGCGTCCAGAAGCTCACAGAAGCATTTTGCAAAATCGTCCGCAGTTCCAAACAGTTCAGTTTCGCAGGGATCCAGCAAGCCTCGGATGAACATGGCGTGCTCCATCATGATCCGGTTCCAGAAACGCTCCATTTCGCACATAGACTGCTTTGGCAGCGCTCCATCCCGCTCCAACTGCTCCACAAATTTTCGATACAGCCGTGCTTCTCTGATGATATGCTCAATCAGCAGGGGATAATTGATGGTGAACATTCTGCCTTGCAGAACGTCATCCAGTATGGCTTCCTTGAAACCAATCAAACCGTCCAGCAGCCTGAGGGCCGTGCGGTTGAGCTGGCGTACCTGGCGGTGAAGCTCTCTCGCCCTGGCAGGGGAGCAGGCACCGCAGGTAAGACGAAGCGCTTTTGCGGTGAGGTCCTTGTCAATGGGAATTCCGGTGAAGCGTTCCGTCTGCCTTTCCGCCAAGGTCGTGAATTCCGTAACGATTTCACCGGATGACAGTACCTTTTTGCTCACGATGCCGTCACTGCAAGTAAGGGCCTGTTTCAACAGCGATTCAAATTCCTTTAAAAAGAACTTTGCTTTTTCCGCGTGTGCCGGGTTGGCGGGTGTGAAGCCGGCAAGTAAAAACAGGGCGTGTTCTTTCATAATGCGCCCAAAAAACAGATGAAGCTCCAGAGAAGTTGTGACATAATCCCTCATATCGATCATTGCCTCCTATCACAGGTCATAACAGGTGTTGTCATATCAGTATATGTGACAGGAGGTAGGGGAGTTCCTGCTCTGCTTTCTGAAATCAATCCAGGTTCAGATCGCCGGTTGCGGGATTATCCAGCAGTTTTCCTTTTTTTGTGAATCTGGAACCGTGGCATGGACAATCCCAGGAATGCTCTAGGGGATTCCATTTCAGGGCGCAGCCCATGTGGGGACAGCGGGGCTTTGAAACCGTAAGCAGATTTTTTGCGGCTTCAAACGCGTTGGCAAAAAGCTGGGGACGCAGCATGGTGCGGGAGGGCGAAAAGATTGGTGCCCAGGGATTTTCCTTGCCCTGCACCATGTCGCATAAAATCATGGCTGCCACCATGGAGGAAGTCATGCCCCATTTGTTAAAGCCTGTGGCTACATAAAGATGAGGCGTCCGTTTGCTGTATGGGCCGATATAGGGAATGCCGTCCAGTGTCATGCAGTCCTGGGTGGCCCAGCGGCATTTCTCCCTGGCTCCCGGGTAGTATCGGTGGGCAAACGCCTCCAATTCAGACCAGTTGCCCCCCTGCTTTCCGGTGCGGTGGGCACCGCCGCCCAAAAGCAGAAGCTGGTCCGCCATGCGAAAAGACAATCCATCCTTCGATTCGTCCACATACATGCCGTCCAGCTCCGGTCCATGCTCCAGCGCCAATACATAGGAACGATGTTGATACATTTTCAGAAAATAACTGCCATGCTTGTTTAGTAAAGGAAAATGGGTGGTCACAAGAATTCTAGATGCTTGTATGATTCCACGATTTGTGGTCACGGTATTTCCGTTGAAGGCAAGAGCCTTTGTATGCTCGCGGATGTTCAAGCCCTGGGCAATGCCGGACGCGAACATCAGCGGGTGAAACTGTGCCTGGTTTTCAAATTTAATGGCGCCGAAAACGGGGAAGGGCAGAGGCAATTTTTCCTGAAACGTGGCATTTACACCGATCCGCTCCAGAGCGCGCAGCTCCTTTTCCAGCTTTTCATTCTGAGAGGTTGCATAGACATAGGCCGGCTTTACCTCAAAGCTACATGGATTCTTTTCAGAAAGTTGACGAAACCGTGCCAGTGCCGCTTCGTTTGCTTCCCAGTATACGCGGGCAGTGTCCGTACCAAATTCACGGATCAGCTTATCGTAAATCAGACCGTGCTGAGAAGTCAGCTTTGCCGTCGTGTTTCGGGAAACGCCGTTGCATATGGTGTCGGCCTCTATGAGCAGATAGTCGATCCCTGCCTGGTTCAGGGTATACGCGCACAGAAGTCCCGCCAATCCACCTCCGATAATCAATACATCGGTTTTGGTATCATGGTCCAGGTGGGGGAACTTCGGCATTTGGGCTGTATTGGCCCACACAGAATTTATCATTTTTATCACCGTTTCTTAGTGTGCGCCGCTATACCGGAATTATGAGGCCAGGTCTTACGCACAAATTCAAGTATTGAGATATTGACAAGCACTGTCTCACATGCTATACTAAAACAAAGTTACGGAACGCAGTTTTAAAACAACTGTTTTAATTAGAGAGGATGAATGGTATGCCGCCAAAACCGAAATTCACAAAGGAAGAGGTTGCCGCAGCCGCGCTGGAGATTGTCAAGCAGGATGGGGTTGCCGCCCTGACCGCAAGAAATCTTGGCTCCAAGCTGGGCTCCTCGGCCAGGCCGATTTTCACGGCGTTTAAGAACATGGAGGAGGTGAAATGGGCGGCAAGGGAGTTGGCCCTGCGGGAATTTGAGGATTATGCCGGCGATTACCGGAACTACACACCGGCATTCAAGCGGATAGGTATGTTGATGGTGTCCTACGCAATCCATGAGCCGGAGCTGTTTAAGCTGCTGTTTATGCAGGAGCATCCCCAGGGCCAGAGCTTTAGAGATTCCATTAAGGACCTGGGGGGCCTGGAAAGCGCCTGTGTTACCCTGATTCAGGAGGATTATTGTTTAACGGAAGCCGAGGCGCATATCCTGTTTGAACAGGCGTGGGTGCATGCCTTTGGCCTGGGTGCGTTGTGCGCGATGAAGGTCTGCGATTTCACGGAGGAGGAGATCGCGGAAAGGCTGGGACTGACATTTTCCGGTACGCTTATTATGCTCAAGTCCGGAAATATGAAACAATTTGCCATTCAGCCCGTAAAAAATACTTGACCTTCCACCTGATGGAAGCTGTATACTATCTGTAAATCTTATAATAAGAGGGGAATAAACTATGCTGAGAATTGAACATCTGACAAAAATATACGGCGACAAGAAGGCGGTGGATGATCTGTCCCTGCACATTCGCCCCGGCGAGATCTATGGCTTTATCGGCCACAATGGCGCGGGCAAAACCACCACCATCAAAGCCTGCTGCGGTCTGCTGCAGCAGGACAAGGGCGAAATCTTTGTGGACGGTATTTCCATGAGGGAGAAGCCCTTGGCATGCAAGGCAAAGCTGGCCTATATCCCGGATAACCCGGACCTCTATGAGTTTATGACCGGCATCCAGTTTTTGAATTTTGTGGCCGACATCTTCGGCGTCAGCGCGGCGGACCGTCAAACCCGCATCCGCAAATATGCCGATGCCTTTGAACTGACCGGGGACCTGGCACAGCCGGTGGGGGCCTATTCCCATGGCATGAAGCAGAAGCTGGCCGTCATTTCAGCGCTGCTCCATGAGCCCAAGCTCATTATTATGGATGAGCCCTTCGTGGGCCTTGACCCCAAGGCTTCCCATCTGCTGAAGGAAATCATGCGGGACATATGCAACCGGGGCGGCGCCATCTTTTTCTCCACCCATGTGCTGGAGGTGGCGGAGAAGCTGTGCAACAAGGTTGCCATAATTAAAAATGGCAGGCTGATCAAATCCGGCACCATGGAAGAGGTGAAGGGCGACACTTCTCTTGAGAATGTGTTCCTGGAATTGGAGGACGAACAATGACAAAGGCTCTGTTCAAAAAACAAATGATGGAGGTTTTCTCCTGGATTTACCGGGACAGAAAATCAGGAAAAAACCGCTCCAAAAATGGAATTATCGGGTATGTTCTGCTGTACCTAATTATTTTCGGCTTTCTCGGTAGTGTTTTTTACAAGGTTGCCGATATGCTCTGCGCGCCTCTGGCAGCAGTGAACCTGGGCTGGCTGTATTTTGCCATTATGGGGTTGCTTTCTGTGGCTTTGGGTGTCTTTGGCAGCGTGTTTAATACATATTCCTCCCTCTATCTGGCAAAAGACAACGACCTGCTGCTGGCTATGCCGATACCGTCAGGCAAAATTCTGATGGTACGATTGCTTGGCGTGTATGCCATGGGCCTGATGTATGAGTTGATTGTCGTGATCCCCGCCATCATCGTCTTTTTCCTGAACGCATCGCTCAACCCATGGGGCGTTGTTTTCACGCTGCTGATCCCATTTGTGCTGTCGGTGTTCGTGCTGACGCTGTCCTGCATTCTGGGCTGGGTGGTGGCATTGGTCAGCCGAAGGCTGAAAAACAAAAACATCGTTACAGTGGTCCTGTCCCTTGCTTTCATTGCGGCCTATTACTATGCGTATTCCAAAGCCTACTCCATGCTGCAAAGCATCCTCATGAATCCGCAGATCGTAGGAGATAAGGTCAGGAGCATTCTTTACCCATTTTACCATATGGGCCTGGCGGCAGAGGGAAAGGCAGTCTCTATGCTGATTTTCACGGCCATCATCGCGGTGCTGTTCGGCGTAGTCTATCTGGCACTGTCCCGCAGCCTTGTAAAGCTGGCTATTGCCAATCGTGGCACGGCCAAAGTGAAATATAAGGAAAGAACGGTAAAAGCGGGAAGCGTGGATGGAGCCCTGCTTCGAAAGGAACTGAAGCATTTTCTCGGCAGCCCCACCTATATGCTGAACTGCGGCCTTGGTATTGTAATTCTGCTGGTCGCTGCCGTGGCACTGCTGATCAAAGCAGACGCCGTGGCAGAGGTGCTGACCGTTATGTTCGCGGGCTATGAAGATTTCATTCCGCTACTGGCCGTTGCCGCCGTGTGTATGATGACATCCATGAATGACATCACGGCCCCCTCCGTCTCGCTGGAGGGAAAAAGCCTGTGGCTGGTTCAGGTGCTTCCCGTGTCAGCCTGGCAGGTGCTGAAGGCGAAGCTGAAACTCCATTTGATTCTGACCCTTGTTCCCGCACTGGTATTGGCTGTGTGCGTGGATATTGTGCTTCAATTCAGCCCTGCCTTTGCGGTTTTGGTTCCTGTCATTACAGCGCTGCTGGTTCTGCTGATGGGACTTGTGGGTCTGTTCCTGAACCTGAAAATGCCCAATTTGAACTGGACCAATGAGGTCGTTCCTGTTAAGCAAAGCATGAGCGTTATGCTGACCCTGTTCGGCGGCTGGGCAGTTGTCCTGGCTCTGGGCGGCTTGTATTTTGCGGTTATGAAGTTCGTTAGTCCGCTTTTGTACCTGATCTGTGTGGCTGCGCTGCTTTTGCTTGTGGACATCATCCTGTTGCGCTGGCTAAGGACCAGAGGTACAAGAATTTTTGAAACATTGTAAAGAAGAATAACAGTGGGGACGCAGTGCTCCAGATGGAATGGAGGGTCGACCATGCGCGGCAAAATGGCCACATGGACGCTGCTGGCCAGTGCCGGATGCCTGATGCTCATCTCCGGCATTTTGATGGCAATTTGCGTCAACCTATATGTTGGCGGTATTTTATGGGCGGCCGCGTCACTAATGTTTTTCTCAGCCTATCACTTCAAACTGGCAGAGAGAAATAAAATGACCAAACAGGAGGCTTCGGGCCATGAAGAAAAGACTGTATAAATCCAATGTGAATAAGATTGTGAACGGCGTTTGCGGGGGCATCGCCGAGTATTTTGAACTTGATCCAACCCTGGTGCGGTTGGTCTGGGTGCTGTTCTGCGCTGCAGGCGGCAGTGGTTTCCTTGCTTACATCATTGCGGCGATCATCATTCCCCGCAGCCCGGAACTGATCTGACCGGTATATCAAAGGAAGGAACAGAAATGGAGAATATTATCGAAATTGACCATCTCTCCAAGCATTTTGGAGAGGTCAAGGCTGTGCAGGACCTGAGCTTCCGGGTCAGGGAGGGCGAGCTGTTCGCGTTTCTTGGCATCAACGGGGCAGGTAAATCCACTACCATAAACATCATGTGCGGCCAACTTCAAAAGGACAGTGGAAGCGTGCGAATTTGCGGCACCAACCTGGACCAAGATGCTGACAGGATCAAACGCAGCCTGGGTGTGGTGTTCCAGAATTCGGTGCTGGACAAGGACCTCTCGGTTCGGGACAATCTGGAAAGCCGTGCCGCCCTGTATGGCATCCGGGGAATGACCTTTCAGCAGCGGCTTGCGGAGCTGTCTAAGCTGCTGGAATTTGAAGACCTGCTGAAGCGCGCCGTGGGCAAGTTATCCGGCGGTCAGCGCCGCAGAATCGACATTGCCAGGGCTTTGCTGCACAGACCGAAGATTCTGATTCTGGACGAACCCACCACAGGCCTGGACCCTCAGACCAGAAGCACCCTCTGGCGGGTCATCGGGGATCTGCGCCGTAATGAAAATATGACCGTGTTCCTCACCACCCACTATATGGAGGAAGCTGCCGATGCGGATTATGTGGTGATTTTGGACAAAGGACAGATTGCCGCGGAAGGAACGCCCCTGACCCTGAAAAACACCTATACCGGGGACTTTATCACGATTTATGGAGAGGAAGAAGCGCGGATCAAGAAGTTGGGCGCACCCTATGAACCCATTCGGGACGCTTACCGGGTGTCGGTTCCCAACACTGCCGCGGCAACGGAGCTGATTATCCGCTACCCGGAGGTCTTCCGGGATTATGAGATTACCAAGGGCAAAATGGATGATGTGTTTCTGGCCGTGACCGGGAAAAGACTCATGGGAGGTGTGGAAAAATGAGTGGGCTGAAAGCGTTAATCAAACGGGATACCAAGCTGTTTTTCAAAGATAAGGGTATGTTTTTCACCTCTCTCATCACGCCTCTGATTCTGTTGGTGCTGTACGGCACCTTTTTGGGGAACGTTTATGAGGATACCTTCCGCGGCGCGCTGACATCCTTTGGTACGGCGGTGCCGGATGCGCTCATTGGAGGATGCGTAGGAGGTGAGCTGGTATCTTCTCTGCTGGCCGTAAGCTGCGTCACGGTGGCCTTCTGCTCCAATATGCTTATGGTGCAGGATAAGGTCACAGGGGCGAGGCAGGATCTGACCATTTCCCCTATGGGAGGCGGGACCCTGGCTCTGGGATATTATATTTCTACGCTGCTGTCCACCCTGCTGGTGTGCTATGCTGCCACCGGTGTGTGCCTGCTGTACCTGGCAAAGGTAGGCTGGTATCTGACTTTTGCCGATGTTTTGTATATGCTTCTGGATGTGTTCCTCCTGGTGATGTTCGGTACGGCACTTTCCAGCATCATCAATCATTTCCTTTCCAGCCAAGGACAAATTTCCGCGGTGGGCACCATCATCAGCGCCGGCTACGGCTTTCTCTGCGGGGCCTATATGCCCATCTCCCAGTTTTCAGAGGGCCTGCAGAAGGTCATTTCCTTCCTGCCCGGTACTTATGGCACCAGCCTGCTTCGCAACCACGCCATGCGTGGCGTTTTTGTGGAAATGGGAAATCAGGGTTTCCCTGCGGAGGTGATAGAAGCCATTAAAGACAGTGTGGACTGCAATCTGTACTTCTTTGGAAACCAGGTTGCGCCCCATACCATGTATCTCGTTCTTGGCGGTTCCGTTGTAGCACTCATCGGGATTTATGTGCTGCTGAACGTACTGCGCTTCAGAAAGCAGAGTTGAAGGGCAAAGACCCGCGATGAAAAGAAGGGGAATCAAACATATGGATTACATTCGGCTGACCCATGACAATCTGGAGCGGGAGCATATTTGCTGCGCCATTTCCAGCAACAAAGATCCCCAGGTGTGTACTAAAAAGGCATGGCTGTCGGAGCGTCTGGAGGAAGGACTGGTGTTTCTCAGAGCGGCGGAACGGGGCAAGTGCTTTATTGAGTATATCCCTGCGGAATACGCCTGGGTTCCCATTGAGGCTGATGGGTATATGCATATCAACTGCTTCTGGGTTTCCGGCTCACTCAAGGGGCATGGTTACTCCAATGACCTGCTGAATCTCTGCATTGCCGATGCCAGGGAGAAGGGGAAAAAGGGCTTGACGGTGATCTCGTCCACAAAAAAGCAGCCCTTTTTATCTGACCCAAAGCATCTTGCACACAAGGGGTTCAAGCTGGCTGACAGGGCTGAGCCTTTCTTTACGCTGCTTTACCTGCCCTTTGACGAGAGCGCGCCCGTTCCCCGCTTCAGAGAACAGGTTAAGCAGCCCCATAGTATGGATGCAGGCTTTGTGCTGTATTACACAAGCGGCTGCCCTTTCACCGCCAAATATGTACCTTTAATTGAAAGCTGTGCCAGGGAGCATGGGATTCCGTTCAAATGCGTGAATATCGACAGCCGTGAGGCCGCGCAGAACGGGCCTGCCGTCTGGACCAACTATGCCCTGTTTTATAATGGTACGTTCGTCACCCACGAGATTTTAAGTGAGAAGAAATTTCTGGCACTGAAGGAGAAGCTGTCGTGAATTTAAAATATCCAATCCCCAATTTCATAACAGCTTTGCGAATAGTGGGAACAGGATTTCTGCTGTTTATCAAACCTTTTTCAACGAGCTTCTACGTCGTTTACGCGCTTTGCGGCGTAAGCGATGTTCTGGACGGGGCAATTGCCAGAGCCACCGGAAACACCAGCGCAGCCGGGGCAATGCTGGACAGCGTTGCGGATTTGCTGTTCTATGGCGTCATGGTCATACGGATTTTACCCATGCTGTGGCAGCGACTCCCGATGGGGATCTGGTATGCGGTTGGTGCAGTCTTGCTGCTTCGGTTTGCCTCCTACAGTACCGCGGCCCTAAGATTCCATCGATTTGCCGCCCTGCATACCTACATGAATAAGCTGACTGGGGCTGCTGTATTTGCGCTGCCGTGTTTCATCCTGCTGCCGGTTTGCGTCCCTTATTGCGTAGGTGCCTGCGTCCTGGCCGGAATCGCGTCGGCGGAGGAACTGCTGATTCATGCTCTATCGAGTGAATATGATGCGAACCGGAAGTCAATTATCAGGAAGGATATGGGTCATGGCTTTTGATTTTAAGAAGGAATACAAGGAATTTTACATGCCGAAGGCGAAGCCGGAAATTGTCACTGTGCCAAAGGCGAATTACATTGCCGTACAGGGCAGGGGAGACCCCAATGAGGGGGGCGGCACATACAAAGAAGCAGTTGGCGTGCTCTACGCCCTGGCTTACACCATTAAGATGAGCAAGCTGGGAGATCATCGGATGGAGGGCTACTTCGATTTTGTAGTACCGCCTCTGGAGGGCTTTTGGTGGCAGGATGGAGTTGATGGTATTGACTACACCGATAAATCCACATTTTGCTGGATTTCGGTCATTTGTCTGCCTGATTTTGTAATCAAAGAGGACTTTGCCTGGGCGGTATCGGAAGCAACCAGGAAGAAAAAGATTGACTGCTCAGGAGCTGAATTTCTGAGCGTGGATGAAGGCTTGTGCGTCCAGATGATGCACCTGGGACCCTTCGACAATGAGCCGTCCACCGTGGCGCTTATGGATCAATTCCTCCATGAGAACGGGTATGAAAACGACTTCTCAGACAGCCGACTGCACCATGAAATCTACCTGTCCGATGCCAGGAAGGTTCCACCGGAGAGATGGAAAACCGTCATTCGTCATCCCATTAAATTGAGGGGCTGATATGAAACGAATCCTTTGTTTGGTGCTATGCGCTCTGATGTTGGTTAACTTTTCGGGCTGCCGCAGTAAATCAGCCTGTTTTACATACAGGAGCATTGAGAATCAGAATGACCACAGCTTCAGTATGCGTTACGAAACCTTCGACGGAACCAAGGAATATACCATCCGGGTACATGACGGGCAGACACTTGCGGTCAAGGTTGAAATTGTGACGGAGAGCGGTTCCCTGGCGCTTACGATTGCACAAAAAGGAGAAGAGCCGGCTTATATGGGCAACGATCTGCAGACGACCGGCTTCACCGTTTATCTCAAAGAAGCCGGAACCTATCGGGTGACGCTGACAGCCGATGAGCATTCCGGCAGCTATTCATTCGATTGGGGGGAATGAAAATGGATTGTCCATGCAAACGCAAAACCTGTGAAAGACACGGAGATTGCGCCGCCTGCAAAGCGCACCATAGGGAAAAGAAGAAACCTGTGGCTTGTGAACGATCTGAAATGAAGAAAGAACGCCAAAATCGACCCGAAGGAGAGGGCAGCATGAAACCAAATGCCATCGTATATACATCCAACACCGGCCATACCGCCGAATATGCCAAACTGCTGGGACAGGAAACCGGTCTGCCTGTCTATGCGCTCGCCGAGGCACCGAAAAAACTGGCAGACGGAAACAACATCCTCTATCTTGGCTGGCTCATGGCAGGTAAAGTGCAAGGCTACCCAAAAGCCGCAAAGCGTTATCATGTGTGTGCCGTCTGCGGCGTGGGCATGGGCGCCACCGATTCCCAGCTGGAGGAGGTGCGGAAGGCAAACAGCCTCAACGCGGGAATGCCGGTTTTTACCCTGCAGGGCGGCTTTGATATGACGAAGCTGCGGGGCATCCATAAGTTTATGATGACCGTTATGGCTAAGACCGCGGGAAAAGCCATGGCAGACAAGTCTGATCGCACCCCGGAGGAAGACACCATGCTGGAACTGCTGACCCATGGAGGGAGTTGCGTCAGCAAGGAAAATCTTACAGGTGTTTTGGCGTGGTACGAAATGGAGTGACATGTGATTAACGGTAAGGTGATGGATATGAAAAAGAACACACCGGTGCAAGATAAGAGCCCTTGCTCCGTCAAAGTGCTGGGGCCCGAAGCGTACCCGGCTGCGCTTACTCTGATCTGGGACGTGTTCTGTCAATTTGAGGCACCGGATTATTCTGAAGAAGGAGTTCAGGAATTTCGCGCAATACTGGATGATAACACAAAAATCAGAGCCATGCGGTTTTATGGTGCCATGGTGGGCGGCGAACTTGTGGGCGTTCTTGCCATGCGAAAACCACAGCATGTGAGCCTGTTTTTTGTAAAGGCGGATCATCACCGCAGAGGTATCGGCCGCAGACTGTTTGAAGCGATGAAGGAAGACTACGATTTAAAAAAATTCACCGTCAACGCGTCGCCCTATGCGGTGGAGGCCTATCGCCGGCTTGGGTTTATGCCAACCGACGAGGAACAGGTGACAAACGGCATTCGCTATACACCCATGGTCTATCAAATGAAGGAATGATTTAATTTCTGCAGAAAAACTCGACCTTGCTTATTTTTTGAAAATATTGTAACAGACAGTGCGGATGACGCTCTAATAAGCAGAACGAAGATGGGAGGTATTTCCTGTGTCGAGCTTTTCTCAGCTATATGAACAATATGTGGAGCAGGTTTATCGTTTCCTGCTTGCGTTGAGCGGAGAACCCAGCCTGGCTGAGGAGCTGACACAGGAGACCTTCTATCAGGCGTTTCTACATATCGATCAATTTGAAAACCGCTGCGGCGTCTCCACCTGGCTGTGCCAGATCGGGAAAAATGCTTATTTCAAGGAACGGAAGCGGCGTAAACGTATGGTTCCCGTGGAAGCCGTAGGAGAACCTCTGCAAAATTCCTTTCCGGACCCGGAGGAAGCCTTTCTGGAACGGGAACAAGCCCAGCGGCTGCGAATCCATCTGTCCCATCTGCCGGAGCCATACCAGACCGTGTTCACGCTGCGTGCATACAGCGGAACAGACTACAAAGAACTGGCCAGGCTCTATGGCAAATCAGAAAGCTGGGCAAGAGTAACCTGCTTTCGGGCAAAGGAGCAGCTACTGAAGCGGTTGGAAGAGGAGGGCGGACGATGAAAACAGAATGTGGTATCATTCAGGACCTGCTGCCGCTGTATGTGGATGGTGTCTGTTCAACGGAAAGCCAGACGGCAGTGGAGCAGCATTTGCAGGAGTGCGACGCTTGCCGGGAGCGCCACCGACGCATGACTGCCGCTCTGCCGGAGCAGGCGGAACCGGAGGAGTTGGAAAAGGGAAGAGTGCTGCGGCGGGGGCTGAAGAAGGTACGCCGTCGGTGGATTCTGTCGCTGGTTGCGGCGTTGCTGGCAGTGCCGCTGCTGCTCATGAGTGTTGCCCAGGTCACCGGTGATGGTATCTGTTTTACCAATCTGGGCCAAATTGCCCGGAGCTATCAGTTCCTGTCATGCCTGAAAAAAGGCGACTATGAAAAGGCGTTCGATATGCTGGACATGGAAGGGAAATGGAAAGATCTCACGGACTATGATTCGTTCATGGATGGCTCTATCCGGGCTGAAAGCTATCAGCCCATTGTGATAGACGGGAAAACCTGGATGTTTTTACCGGATGCCCTTACGGCGTATTTTGACGAGGTGCCGGACGCCCTGGATGGGGAAGCTGCCCTGGATTTCTGGGAGAATGTTCATCAGCACACCCAGTCCAACTACGCCACTTATCTGGTGCCGGCAGAGGCATATGACGCATTGAAGGCGCGGGGCCGCTGGTCAGATGAGACATTGGATGGTGTGGATGTGCAGGAGCCTCTTTATGTGGAGGATCATGACGGAAACGGCTATCGGGTGGGAACTTATTACACTTCTTCGGATGAAGAACAGCTGGATCTGTACCAGTGCTGCTATGATGTTCCCTGTGTGCCGGAAACCCTGTGGCAGACTATGGAAGAGGCACAGAAGCAGTACAAGCTGTCTTTTGAACAGCGCGCCGCCCAGTATCTTTCCATGGGATATGCGCAGTGGCTGGAAAAATCCCGGGAGCAATTTGTCACCGGCATGAGGCAATGGGAAGCGGAGTATGGCCGTATCACGAGAATTCGATTTCATGCGGCGTATAATACCGGCCTGGGTTCAAAGATGTCCCGCATTTTCAGTGGGGAGTGGCAATTGGAATTTGACCTCTGGTTTACCGCGAGCGAAAGCGGTGGTGAGGGCATTACTCTTTGGATTCATGACGGGAAAGTAACATCAATTGGAGGCTATTGTCGATCCCTGGATGACTCGAACGTTGTATCCAGCTTTCTGGAAGCCCTGGCCCGATTGGACTGCTACCTGATTCCGGACGGTGAACAAGGATGAAAAGCCGAACCGCCTACCTGTGCAACCTGAAGCTGCTTTTGATTGTGCTGGTTGTACTGGGGCACAGCCTGGAGCGTGTTGGAGCCCAAAGCTGTTTAGCATACCGGGTAATCTATCTTTTCCATATGCCCCTGTTCGCCTTTGTGACAGGATTGCACCTGAAATCCATGAAAAGCTGCCGGAAGCAGGCGAAGAACGCTTTTTGGCTTTATCTGCTTGCGCAGGGGGTGGCTGTGTTTGTGAGCAGTTTCACCGGTAAGCGGCTATCCCTGCTTACACCCTACTGGCATCTGTGGTATTTGCTTTCATTATTATGGTGGTCGCTGCTGGCAGCCCTTTGCTGCAAACTGCTGCGGCATCTTCCACACTGCGGATGGTTTCTCTGCCTGATCTCCGTGGCGCTGGCCCTGGCTTGCGGCGCCCTGCCATTGGGGCGAGCCTTATCCGCTTCCCGTACAATGGTTTTCTTCCCTTATGTCCTGTTTGGCGTGCTGTGTCCCGTCAAATTACAGGACGGTCCCAATATGCCAACCAGGCTTTCGATGGCAGCTTTTGGGGTTCTGTGCTTGCTCCCGGCGCGGGATGTGTTTATGAAAGTTTCCTATTCTTTCCTCTATCAAGCCTCCGATTATGGAAGCTTTCATCTGACCTTTTCTGAAGGGTGCAGGCTGCGGGGACTGTGCCTGCTGGCGGCCTGCGGGTTGGGCACGCTGGTCATGGCTTTGATCCCATCCAGAAAGCTGCCGGCGACCAAGCTGGGCGGCGACACGCTGCCTGCGTATCTGCTCCATGTGCTGTTTCTGCCCTTGCTAAGCATTTTTTGGCCTGATGGACACAATGGCTGGCTGCCGGTGTTTTCCTTTGGCGTCGTTCTGGTGCTGTGGGAGCTTTGCAGATGGTGCAGACCAATCTATACCGTGATTTGCCCTTTCAGCCAAGAGGGACATGACCTTTCAGGAGGATTAACATGGCTTCCAGCAAAGAGTATTTGATTTTTATATTGGAGCAATTGTCCACATTGGACGAGATTACGCACCGCTCCATGATGGGGGAATACATCATTTATTATCGCGGGAAAATTGTGGCATATATTTGTGATGACAGGCTGCTTGTAAAACCAACAACATCCGCAAGGCTTCTTATGCCGGAAGCCCCCTCTGAATTCCCCTATGAAGGGGCCAAAAACGGGATGCTGCTGGTGGAGAACGTTGACAGCAGGGAATTTCTGACCAGGCTGTTTCGTGATATATATGACGAACTACCTGCACCGAAGCCCGGAAAAAGGCGCCTGAAACCATGACTGCCTTAGAGATTTATTATTTTCAAAACAGCAACCGGCAGGGCCTGTGAGGGACCCTGCCGGTTGGTATTATGAATTGACCATATTCAGATTGCGTTTCTTTCCACGCTTTGCAAACAGGTAGAAGGGAAGGAAAATGAGAAAACCGCCCAGACTTACAACGGGGATATACAGAGCGGTACTGACATACCAGCCAAAGTTTTTTGCAATGTCTTTGAAAACAATAAGAGGCGAATTGGCCGGGCCAACAAAGAACATATTCATGCTCCCATTGGAGGATTTCCAAAAGATCAGGTTCAGGCAGAAGGCAAGGGCGCACAGCACAACAAAAGCAGCCGTGGCGGACCAATAATCCCGAATCTCTTTGCCGCCCCGCCCGGAGGCCGCCAGATACAATCCCACAAATACCAGGAGCATATGCCAGCAGAAGGCATGCAGCGTCAGGGTCCAGTAAGAATGAATCAGACCTAAGGGCTCCACAAAGGCCATAAAGCCACCCAGAAGATTATAGACCATCATAAAGCTGTACATTCCTTTTCGTATCTTACCATCCCGCAGGAACGGCGCAATAAGGCAAAGATACATGGGGACACTGCAAAGCTGGAACGGGAAGATCCACCACTGATAGGTGCCGTTTCCAATGTGAAAGTAGTAAAAGAGCTGCTTATAAATCTCGCTGACCAGGAGTACAGCGCCGACCAGAACCAGCAGACGCCGGTTCCACTTCTCTCCAAGATTGCGCAGTTTCCAGGACGCCAGGCTACAAAGCGCAAGGCCTGCAAACGTAAAGGTGAGATGAAATGGTCCGTAGGCTGTCGGTGGTATCATCTCCCAGGCAGTTGCCTCAATCAGTCGATCCAGAACGGTTGCGATTTGATTCATGCGCCACCTCCATATTACTTATCTTCGATTGACAATGGAATCTGCTGGAATCATAACACAGGCCGTGGGATTATGCAATGCAGTTTTGAGGATATTAAGGAATCTTAATAAAAAGTTAAAAAGACGAAATGAGAAAAAGGTTGACAAGCAATCCGTTTTATGGTATGCTCGAAATAAGCAAAAGTGCATGATAATAAACAAAAATTTAGAGGTGAGGGAAGTGACTCAGAGAGAAAGACAGGTGCTGCAATGTATCGCGGAAAACCCGATGATCTCGCAGCAGGAGTTGGCGGATAAACTGGGGATTACACGTTCTTCCGCAGCCGTGCATGTGTCTAATCTGATGAAAAAAGGACATATTGTGGGTAAGGGCTATGTCCTGCGCTCAGGTGCTTATGCCGTCGTTGTAGGCGGTGTCAATATGGATATCGGCGGTATTTCTTTTTCCAAACTGATTGCGGAGGACTCCAATCCGGGCAAGGTTATGATGAGCCCCGGCGGTGTTGGAAGAAATATCGCGCATAATTTGAGTCTCTTGGGAGCGGATGTCCGGTTGCTGACCGCTTTCGGTGAGGACCTGTACGGCAAGCAGGTTGCCGCGTCCTGTGCGGAACTGGGTATTGATTTGAGCCATGCACTGTGCATTCCCGGAGCGTCCACCTCGACTTATCTGTATATTGCAAATCCGGATGGGAATATGGCACTGGCCGTTTCCGATATGGAGGTTTGCGAGAAGATCACACCAGCCTATCTGACGAAGAATCTCAGCCTCCTGAACAACGCACAGGTGGTGGTGGTTGACACCAATCTGCCGGAAGCATCTTTGACATATTTGGCAGAGAATTGTACGGTACCGCTGTTCTGCGACCCGGTCTCCACCAAGAAAGCGGAAAAGCTTCGCCCTATTCTCCACAGAATCCACACTTTGAAACCCAACCGTTTGGAGGCTGAGCTTCTGTCCGGCATTCCCATTCATACAGATGAGGATTTAAACAGGGCCGCAGATGTATTGATGGAAAAGGGAGTCTGCCGGGTGTTTATCTCCCTTGGTGCTGAGGGGGTGCTGGCAGTGACGAAGGATGAGCGTGTCCGTCTGCCCAATCTTCCCGGACACATGGTCAGCACTACCGGCTGCGGCGATGCGTTTATGGCTGCTCTGGTGTGGGCGTATCTGGAGGGCACAAACCTGACATATACCGCTCTTGCAGGACTTGCAGCCGGCTCCATTGCCATGGAGAGCGAACGTACCATCAACCCGGCCATGAGTGCCGACGAGCTGAAAGCAAGAATGACACAGGCTTTGATTTTAAAATAATTTTGAAAGGTGATTATATATTATGAAACTGAACAAGTATCTCGATGTCAATCCCGAAGTTTCCGCCGCTGTTGCGGAGGGCCGTCCTGTTGTGGCGCTGGAGTCTACAATTATTTCCCACGGCATGCCCTATCCCCAGAACGTGGAAACGGCTCTGAATGTGGAGCGGATCATCCGTGAAGCCGGCGCGGTACCCGCTACCATCGCCATCATCGGTGGTCGTCTGAAAGCCGGCCTGACTGCCGAGGAGATCGAGTATTTCGGAAAGAAGGGCCAGGCCATTGCCAAGGCATCCCGTCGTGATTTGGCCGTCCTGTGCGCCCGGGGCGAGGATGGTGCAACTACCGTCACCACCACCATGATGATTGCCCATATGGCTGGTATCAAGGTCTTTGCCACCGGCGGCATCGGCGGCGTCCATCGGGGTGCCGAAACCACCATGGACATTTCTGCTGATCTGGAGGAGCTGGCTCATACCCCTGTTATGGTGGTCTGCGCCGGAGCTAAGAGCATCCTGGACCTGGGCTTGACCCTGGAGTACCTGGAGACCCACGGCGTTCCCGTCATCGGCTTTGGCACGGAGGAGCTGCCTGCTTTCTACACCCGGTCCTCCGGCTTCAAGGTTGACTACCGCATCGATACTCCCGAGGAGCTGGCTGCTGCCTTTAAGGCACAGAATGATATGGACCTGGGCAGCGGAATGCTGGTCACGAATCCCATTCCTGAGGAATACTCCATGGATCCTGCGGTCATCAATCGGGCCATTGATCAGGCTGTCGCGGAGTGTGAGGCCAAGGGAATCCACGGCAAAGCAACGACACCCTTCCTGCTGGCCCGTGTGGCAGAGCTGACCGGGGGCAACTCTCTGGCTTCCAACATCCAGCTGGTTTACAACAATGCCCGCCTTGCCGCCAGAACCGCCTGCGCATACTGCATGATGAAGTAAATCTGTACACTCCGCCTGAACCTAAAAAAGTGGGTTCAGGCGGAGCATTTATTTGCTATCAGGTGTAACAAGTGCTATGATGTATGTGGTCCCATCGGGTATTTAGCAGGAGGTGAAAAGAAACGGTTGAATTAAAGGAACTGCTTTGCTCCAGGCAGCATAAGCAGGCCCATGATTTATGCCTGCAAATGGAAACAGAAAAGAAAACAGCGATCTGTACCGATCTTTCCCACTGTTTCTGGAAATGCTGGATTCCGACAATGCATATGTCCGGGTGCGCGGTTTCCGGTTAATCTGCAGCCAGGCCAAGTGGGATGAAGAAAATCAAATTGAGCGGAATTTGAAGAGAATACTAAACGCGCTTGACGATGAGAAGCCAACCAATGTGCGCCAATGTTTGTCGGTGCTGACCAGGATCACGGCGTATAAACCGAATCTTAAAGATACAATTCGTACGAAGCTCAACGGGCTGGAGCTGGCAAAATATCAAGATAGTATGCAGTTGCTTATCATGCGCGATACAGAGAATGTGATGCGTATTTTGTGATAATGAGATGCATTAGCCCCAGGGGTATTTTCAATCATAGGGGAGGGGAAGCAACGGCAGCAGTTCCGTAACTTCTGGGCGTTATTCACAAATAACAGCTGATAAATTTGGGGAAAAAGAAAAAACAGGGCAGGACGGCAGATTTTCCCTTGACAAGACAGCACTGCCTATGCTAACATTCTGACAGTGGGACCAACAGGTTCCTTTGTGTAATTTCAATAAATCTGTCGGATGAGTGGCCCGGGAGAGACCGGAATCCAGGAAATGGCGCCGAAGGGGAATGCAAAAGCTCTCAGGCAAAAGGGCCGGGTCATGACGACACTCTGTAGAGTGGTCTTGACGTCCACGCCGAAGGTGCAACCTGCCGCTGGCAGGGAATCTCTCAGGTATTTAGCAGAGGCACAAAGCGTTTTGTGGGCGCTTTGTGCCTTTAACTTTGGAAAAAAGGAGACCTGCTTATGATTATTACCCAGAAAAAGCCCATAGAAGAGCTGCTTGCCATGCTGGAGGGCGTCAAAAAAGTGGCTATTGTGGGCTGCGCCAACTGCGCCGCTGCCTGCCAGACCGGCGGCGAGAAGGAAGTCCAGGAGATGAAGGCATTTTTGGAGCAGCAGGGTATGGAGGTGGTCGCTACCGTCCTGCCTGAAGAGTGTTGCCACAAGCTGCTGGTAAAAAAGGACACCAAGGTGCTGCGGGACTGCGGCGCGGAGGCCGTCGTGGGCATGGCATGCGGCGACGGTGTGCAGACTGTGGCGGATAACATCCAGCTTCCCGTGTACCCTGCCAACAACACCATGTTCTTGGGCCAGGTGGAACGGGTCGGGATGTTCCGTGAGTATTGCAGAATGTGCGGCGATTGTGTCCTGGGCTCCACCGGCGGTATCTGCCCCATTACCAAGTGCGCAAAGAGCCTGGTTAACGGGCCCTGCGGCGGTCAGAAAAACGGGAAATGTGAGGTCAACCCGGAAAATGACTGCGCCTGGATTCAGATCTACAACCGACTGGTTGATATTGGTCAGGAGGACCGTCTTCTGAAAAGACGAGATGACAAGGGATACGCCAATGTGACCTATCCCAGACAAATCAACTTAAGGGGGAAGAAGGTATGAGCCTGCTGCAGAAAGCCTTAGAGAGCGGTCAGTTCGCCGTTACGGCGGAGATGGCGCCGCCCAAAGGTTATGATTTTACCGCCCATCTGGAAACCGCTGCCCTTTTGAAGGGCAAGGTCCACGGCATCAACGTCACGGATATGCAGTCTGCCTGCCTGAAGGCGTCCTCTCTGGGCCTGTGCATCCATCTGAAACAGGCCGGCCTGGAACCCATTTTGCAGGTGACTGGCCGGGACCGGAACCGTATGGCCATTTTGGGCGACATTCTCTCCGCTGCCTCCTTCGGTATCGACACCATGCTGGCTCTCACCGGCGACCATCCCGTGGTTGGCGACTGTAAGGAGAGTAAGCCTGTGTATGACCTGGACTCCGTGGGCATTCTCACCATGCTGTCCCAGGTAGAGGCAACCGGTCAGGATTGCGGCGGCAATCCCTTAACCGGTGGCGCGCCCACTTTCTTCAAGGGCGCTGCGGTAACGCCTGTATATGAACCGCTGGCCTTGCAGCTCAATAAGCTGCGGCAGAAGGTGGATGCCGGAGCCGCCTACATCCAGACGCAGGGCATCTTCGACTTGGACAGCCTGAAGCGGTTTATGGACGAGGTGGAAAAGGCGGGGATCCATGTGCCCATTATGGCGGGCATCATCCCTCTGAAATCCGCTTCTATGGCCAGATTCATGAATGAAAACGTTCCCGGCATCGCAGTGCCCCAGGATATGATCGACCGCCTGGCTGCCGCTGCCGAGGAAGGCAAGGCCAAGGGCGTAAAGGGCCTGCCCACAAGACTGGGCATCGACATGGCCGCAGAGTTGGTGAGCCAGATCAGAGAACAGAGCATTTGCCCCGGTGTCCACATTATGGCCATCGGCGCGGAGCGGAACGTTCCTGCAATTTTGGAAAAAGCAAACATCCAGATCAATTTGTAATTCAATTTTTGATAAGGAGAATCGATTATGAGCGAACTGAAACGCACCGCACTTTACGAAGCCCATGTGGCAGCCGGCGCTACCATGGTGGATTTCGGTGGCTGGGAAATGCCCATCCAGTACCCTACCGGCATTGTGGCAGAGCACCTGTACTGCCGCAGCGCCTGCGGTATTTTCGATGTGTCCCATATGGGACGTCTGGACATTGAGGGCCCCGACCGGGTCAAATTCCTGCAGCATGTCATCTCCAGCAACGTTCTGGCTTTGGATCTGAACCAGTCCCAGTACGCCATTATGCCCGATGAAAACGGTAATGCCATTGACGATGTCTACCTCTATCGCTTCGAGGAGAGCAAATATCTGCTGGTGGTCAATGCCGGCAACATCGACAAGGATCTGGCTCACCTGTACAAGGAAGCCGAGAAGTTTGATGTAAAGATCACCAACGTCTCCGGCAAGTACGCTGCCATTGCCGTTCAGGGCCCCAAGTGCAAGGACATCCTGAAGGTCATGCACGGCGGTGCGGAGATCACCCCCGAAAACGTGAAGAATGCCCTGAATACCACCGTCATGGACGGACGGCCTGTTCGGGTGGCCAAGACCGGCTACACCGGTGAACCCCTGGGCTACGAGCTGTACTGCAATTCTGAGGATGCCGTCTATTTCTGGAATCGTCTGATCGAACTGGGTGCCAAGCCCACCGGCCTGGGTGCCCGGGATACCCTGCGCATGGAAGCGGCACTGCCTCTGTATGGCCATGAAATGGGCGCCTGCCAGTTGGGCGGCGAGATTCCCATCTATGCGGTCCCTCTTGCAAAGTTCGCTGTTTCCTTCGCTGAGGACAAGGGGGATTTCGTGGGCAAGGAAGCCCTGCGTAAGCAGTTCGAGGCCCTGAAAAAGATTCTCAACCGGGATTATTCCTCGAACGAGGACCTGCCTTATCGTATTCAGCCCATTTGCCTGCTGGGCAAGGGCGTACTTCGGGCCGGCTGCCCCGTGTATGATGCCCGCACCGGAGAGGAGCTGGGCTATGTAACCTCCGGCACCATGATTCCCTACTATGTGACCGAGGGCACCGGCATTGAGACCGTCATCACCGACAAGACCGCAAAACGTTCCATCGGTATGGCTTACATGAAGTCCCATGTGGTCACGGAGTTTGAGATTGAAGTGGACATCCGTGGCAAACGGATTCCCGCCGTTGTGACCGCCTGCCATATGAGAGGCGACGCGCCTCCCTATGCCCGGCCCATCCTCTATAAGAAGACCACCACCGCCGGCCCCAGTCAGGTTACCGACTATGTGGCCAAAGCTGCCGAACTTCTGTCCAAGGCCAAGGAGAACCATCTGTGGCGTCAGGATGAGTGCATCAACCTGATTCCCTCTGAGATGACTCCCTCCCGGGCTACCCGCTTGCTGTCCGTCTCCGACCCCGTAGGCCGTTACGCCGAGCACAAAAAGCAGAAGGCCTTCGACGATGCCGACATTCCCTATTACCAGGGCACCAAGTTCATCGTAGCAGTGGAGGAGCTGCTGAACGCCGAAATGCGGAAATTCCTGGGCGCATCTCAGGTAGAGACCCGCTGTGTTTCCGGACAGATGTCCAATACCGCCGTGTTCTCCTCTTTGATGGACTTTAAGAACCGGGTAGACCGGAAGCGTCAGCCTCAGCGTCTGGGCTGGATCATGAACAACCACATTGTGCGCGGCGGCCACCTGTCCGCTCAGCCCATGGGCGCGCTCCATGACTATGTGGCCACCGATCCTGTGACGGAAAAGCAGATGGTTGTCAACTTCCCCGTTTGCGCAGATAACCCCTATAAGATCGATGTGGAAGCCACCAAGGTGCTGCTGGACCAGTACAAGCCTGAGTTCATCATCTTCGGTAAGTCCATGATCCTGCACAAGGAGCCCCTGTCTGAAATCCGCAAGTTCGTGGACCAGCAGGGCATCCAGACAACCATCATGTACGATATGGCCCATGTCCTGGGTCTGGTGGGCGACCATTTCCAGAATCCCTTCCAGGAGGGCGCGGAAATTGTCACAGGCTCTACCCATAAGACCTTCTTTGGCCCCCAGAGAGGTGTCATCGGTGTCAGCTACAAGCCCGAGGACCTGAAGTGGGGCCTGTGGGAGACCATGCAGACCCGCACCTTCCCCGGCAGCGTTTCCAACCACCATCTGGGCACTCTCCTGGCGGAGCTGATGAGTGCCTACGAGATGAACGCATTCAAGGACGAGTATCAGAAGAACGTGGTGGAAAACGCCAAGTACTTTGCCAAGTGCCTTGCCGATGAGGGCATGGATGTGGCAGGCGACCCCGCCATCAGCTATACCGAGACCCATCAGGTCATCGTGAAGGTGGGCTACACCAGAGGTCCTGAGGTGGCCGAGCGGCTGGAGCGGAACAACATCATTGTCAACTACCAGGCCACCCCCGAGGAGGAGGGCTTCACCGCCTCCGGTGCTCTGCGTATGGGCGTGAACGAAATGACCCGCTTCGGCTTCGGCAAGGAGGAATTCAAGCGTCTGGCTCACCTGATCTCCGAGTGCGTCAAGGGCGTGGATGTCCGGGATGAGGTCATCCGGTTCCGCTCGGAGTATACCGAGATGAAGTATTGCTTCTCCGACAAGGATCTGGACGGTGCTGTGGAGAACTTCTGCAAGGCCACCGGCCTGAGCCTGTAAGTTAATTCCGCCATGAACCGGTTTGCCCGGTTCATGGCAACAAAATATAACATTTCACACAAAATATGGAGGTATTATTATGAATTTTCCTGCTGAACTGAAGTATACCAAGGATCACGAGTGGGTCAAAATGGAGGGCGACGTGGCCGTCATCGGCATCACCGATTTTGCTCAGGACGCTTTGGGTGATGTGGTGTTCATCAACCTGCCCCAGGAGGGCGACGAAGTGGTTGCCGGTGAGAGCTTCGGCGATGTGGAGTCTGTCAAGGCTGTCTCTGATGTGATGTCTCCCGTCTCCGGCACCATCTGCGCCGTCAATGAGGATCTGGAGGACTCTCCTGAGAACCTGAACAGCGACCCCTATGGCTCCTGGATCATCAAGGTGGACAATATCACCGGCTACGAAGACCTGATGGACGCTGCCGCTTACGAGGCCTTCTGCGCTGAGGAGGGCTAATATGGGAAGCTATGTGCCTTCCACTGAGGCCCAGCGGCAGGAAATGCTGAAGGCCATCGGGCTCAGCGACTATCGGGAGCTGTACCGGGATGTGCCCGAGAGCATGTATCTGGACCATCCTCTGAATATTCCTGCAGGGATGAGCGAGCTGGAGGTGGGTAAGGCGGTCTCCGATATGGCCGCGAAGAACCGGGTGTTTCCCGTCATCCTCCGGGGCGCAGGTGCCTATGACCATTATATCCCCAGCATCGTCAAGTATATTCCTGCCAAGGAGGAGTTCCTCACCGCATATACCCCCTACCAGGCGGAAATGAGCCAGGGCATCCTTCAGTCCATTTTCGAGTATCAGACTATGATCTGTGAGCTGACCGGAATGGATGTCAGCAATGCCTCCGTCTACGACGGTGCGACCGCCGCCGCTGAGGCCGCCGCCATGTGCCGGGACAGAAAACGCCGTGTTACATTGATCTCCGGTGCCGCCCATCCCGACACCATCAACACAGTCCGCACCTACTGCTACGGCACCAACGATGAACTGCGGATTGTGCCCACCAAGGACGGTAAGACTGACCTGGACGCTCTGAAGGAAATGCTGACTCCGGATGTGGCTTCCGTCTACATTCAGCAGCCCAACTTCAATGGCCTGTTTGAGGATGCCGAAGCCATCGGTGAGACAGTCCACGCCAACGGCTCCATGTATGTTATGGGCTGCAATCCCATCGCCCTTGCCATTATGAAGACCCCCAGAGACTGCGGCGCAGATGTGGTCGTGGGTGAGGCCCAGCCCTTGGGTATGCCCCTGAGCTACGGCGGCCCTTACCTGGGCTATATGGCCACCACAACCAAGCATATGCGTAAGCTGCCCGGCCGCATTGTGGGCCAGACCGTGGATGACAAGGGGCAGCGGGCTTTTGTCCTGTCCCTGCAGGCCCGTGAGCAGCACATCCGCCGGGAGAAGGCCAGCAGCAATATCTGCTCCAATCAGGCTCTGTGCGCCCTGACCGCCGGTGTCTACATGGCAGCCATGGGTCCTGATGGCATGGCGGAGGTTGCAAAGCAGTCCATGTCCAAGGCTCACTATCTGGCAAAAGCCCTGTGCGCCATTCCTGGCATTTCCATGAAGTATGCAGGCGAGTACTTCCATGAATTTGTTGTCCGGATGCCGAAGACCCAGGAGGTTTTGGAGGCTCTGGAGAATGCCGGCATCCTGGGCGGCCTGCCTGTGGAGGACGGCGTGCTGTGGTGCGCCACTGAGAAAGCAACCAAGGCAGACCTTGACAAAGCTGTTGCCATCGTGAAGGAGGTGTGCGGGAAATGATGCTGATTTTTGAAAAGAGCGTACCCGGCCGCAAGCTGGCGCTGCTGCCGGATAACGATGTAGAGGAGGTTAGCCTGCCTCAAAACCTGCGGCGTGAGATTGCACCCGGCCTACCTGAGCTGAGTGAGACCGACCTGTCCCGCCACTATACTGAGCTGAATCAGAAGGTCCACGGTGTAAACTGCGGTTTTTATCCCCTGGGCTCCTGCACCATGAAGTATAACCCCCGCATCGACGAGGAAATGGCCGCTCTGCCCGGCTTTACGGGCATCCATCCTCTGGCTCCGGCTCATACTACCCAGGGCTGCCAGGAGGTGCTGGACACTGCCAGAGATTATTTGTGCGAAATCACCGGCATGGATGACATGACCTTCCAGCCTGCCGCCGGTGCCCACGGCGAGTTCACCGGCGTGCTGCTCATTAAGCAATACCACAAAGCTCGTGGGGACAACAAGCGCACCAAGATTATTGTTCCCGACTCCGCCCACGGCACCAACCCTGCCACTGCCAGTATGTGCGGCTTTGATGTGGTAAACATCGCCTCCGCCCCCAACGGCTGTGTTGACCTGGAGGCTCTGAAGGCCGTGCTGGGTGACGATGTGGCCGGCTTGATGCTGACCAATCCCAACACCGTGGGTATCTTTGACGAAAACATCCTGGAGATTACCCGACTGGTCCACGAGGCCGGTGGCCTGTGCTACTACGACGGCGCAAACCTGAACGCCGTCATGGGTGTGGTTCGTCCCGGCGACATGGGCTTTGACTGCGTCCACCTGAATCTCCATAAAACCTTTGCCACGCCCCATGGCGGCGGCGGTCCCGGCGCAGGTGCTGTAGGCTGCAAAGCTCACCTGGCCGCGTATCTTCCAAAGTCCGCCTCGATGGATGGCCCGGGACACATCCAGGTCCGCTCCTTTGCCGGCAACTTCCTGGTTGTGGTGAAGGCTCTGACCTACATTATGACCCTGGGCCGTGAGGGCATCCCGGAGGCTTCCAAGAACGCCGTTCTGAACGCCAACTACCTGATGGAGAAGATCAAAGGAACCTTTACACCTGCCTTTGACCGCATCTGCATGCATGAGTTCGTTCTGGACCTCAGCGGCTTTAAGAAGGAGACCGGAGTTTCTGCTCTGGATGTGGCCAAGACTCTGATTGACTATGGGATGCATCCTCCCACAATGTACTTCCCCCTTATCGTCCACGAGGCTCTCATGCTGGAACCTACCGAGACCGAGAGTCGGGAGACCCTGGACTGGGCAGCTGAAGTATTTCGTCAGGTCTATGAGCTGGCCCATAAGGATCCGGAGTATATGCACGCAGCGCCTCACAAGGGACAGATCGGCCGTCCCGATGAGGTAAGGGCCACCAGAACACCGGTGGTACGTTGGGTGAAACAATGATTCAGAAACTAAAAGTTTTTCAGAGCGACAGCTTTGATCCCTATTACAATCTGGCTGTGGAGCAGCATTTGATGGAGACGGTTCCGGCAGATTGCTGCATCCTTTACCTGTGGCAGAACGCCAATACGGTGGTCATCGGTCGAAATCAGAACGCCTGGAAGGAATGCCGCACAACCCTGCTGGAGCAGGAGGGGGGCCATCTGGCCCGCCGCCTCTCCGGCGGCGGAGCCGTGTTCCATGACCTGGGAAATCTGAACTTTACATTTCTGGTGCCCACGGATGCGTATGATCTGGATCTGCAGTTGTCTGTCATTATAGAGGCCTGCCGCAGTCTGGGCATCCAAGCAGAGAAGTCTGGACGCAATGATGTGCTGGCAGAGGGAAGAAAATTCTCCGGTAATGCCTTTTATCGGAACGGTCAGCGGTCCTATCACCACGGTACTCTGATGATTGATGTGGACAAAGAGAAACTGGGACGTTATCTCAGTCCCTCTAAAGCCAAGCTGGAGGCCAAGGGCGTGGATTCCGTCCGTTCCCGCGTGGTCAACCTGCGGGAGTTTGCTGAAAATCTGACCTGCGACGAGATGAAGATCCAAATGCGGGAAGCCTTCTCCTGGGTCTATGGACTGCCTGCACAGGAACTTCATTCTGAGGATATGGATTTGGCCACGGTAGAGGCTCTGCGTGCCAGAAATGCCGGCTGGGACTGGCTCTACGGCACGAAGCTCCCATTCACCTTTGCCTGCGAGGAACGCTTCGACTGGGGCGGTGTGCAGGTTCAGCTTCAGGTGGAGGAAGGCGTCGTGAAGGAGGTCAAGGTCTATTCCGACTCCATGGATTGGAGTATCGCCGGACGTCTGGAGAAGGCTCTCTCTGGCTGCCGCTTTGCCCTGTCGCCGCTGAAGGAGCGCATTTGTAAGGAATTTGCCCCGGAGGACGGTATTTCCAAGGACCTGTGCGGAATGATGGAGGAGCAGCAGCTCTGACGCGCACCTGTTTACCACTAAGTAAGCGTAAATCCTGACATCCTATAAAATGCTCCGGCTCTGAGTTTTACTTCGGAGCCGGAGCATCATGTTCACTTGGTTCTGCACTCTGCCGGAGCGTTCCAAGGCAAAAGGCTTTGTACTATTTTAGGATCATCCAAGTCGGCATTGCTTGCAGCCTTCAACAACCAGGTAAGATACCGGTAGGGATCCAGCCCATTCTCAATGGCTGTCTGAATCAGGCTAAAGATGGTTGCGTTGCCTTTTGCGCCATTGGGTGTATTGGCAAACAGGAAGTTCTTCCGGTCAATGACAAAGGGCTTAATGCTCCGCTCTGCCCGGTTATTGCTCAGTTCCAGCCTGCCGTCCTTGAGATAATTGGTCAGGTATGGCCACTGCTCCTTGACATAGTTCAGTGCCTTGCCCAGAGCAGACTGCGGCGCTGCCGTTCTGGAATTTGCCCATACCAGCATAGCGTCTAAAACAGGTTTTGCCTGCTTCAGCCGCTGGTTGTATCGCTGCTCTGGTGTAAGATCTTCCAGCCCCTTCTCAATCTCAGAAAGAAGGGTGCAGTACGCCAAACCTTGCGCTGCGGAACTGCCTT
The DNA here is from genome assembly GCA_051867275.1 of Faecousia sp. Lineage (GTDB taxonomy): Bacteria > Bacillota > Clostridia > Oscillospirales > Oscillospiraceae > Faecousia. The sequence goes on along the minus strand of JBJDYK010000135.1, from coordinate 1,834 downwards.
TTGCCTTTCCCTTAGGCAGAGATTTCATCGCCTCGTCAAACTTTCTTCTGGCATGGGCCCAGCAGCCGACTACGGTTATCCCATCCGGCAGGTTATGGTATCCAATGTATCCATCTGTGTGGAGATATCCCTTGCATCCCTCAAGAAATGCTTTCGGATGGGCAGACCCTCTTCCGGGTTGGTATTCGTATAACACAATCGGCTTATCCGTATCCCCGCTGGTTCGGTACAGCCACATATAACAGTCAGAGGCAGGGCTTTTCTTCTCCGGCTCGCGGAGTACCTGTAAGGTCGTTTCGTCTGCGTGGAGAACTTTTCTCTTGAGCAGCTCCTTGTGAAGCTGCTCATACACGGGAGCCAAATAATCCTCCGCTGCCCGTAGAATCCAGTTGGACATGGTCTGGCGGCTGAGGGGGATCCCCGGACGGTTCAGTTCCTGTTCCTGCCGGTACAAGGGGGAACCCATGACAAACTTCTGCGTCATGATATGGGAAATAGCCTCCGGCGTGGCAAAGCTGCCGGGGATAATATTCTTCTCCCTGGGTGCCTTTACAACAGGTGTCTCAATATTCTCCTTGCTGCATCTTTGACAGGCATAGGTATAGTAGTGGTGCTCCTTGACAACCGTCCTGGCAGGAATGATCTCCAGCGTGCGGACTACTTCCTTGCCAATCTCGGTCATGGTGCTGCCGCACTCCGGGCATACCAGATCCTCACCTTCCAGACGGTGCTCTACAACTTCCGTAGGCGTACCCTCGGGGATGTTCTCCAGTGATACTGGTGCTTCTTGTGCCGCTTGTGGGCGGCTACAACGGTGACAGGCTCGTCCTCTGCCTTCTCCTCAGCATAGACCTCGGCCTCATTAAACAGGAAGCTCAGCTGCTCCATGGCATCCTCAGAAATCTTTTCGGAGGGCGCGCCGAACTGCTTGTGCCGGGCAAGGCGGATCGCCTCCATGAGAACAGCGACCTGCTGCTCCAGCTCAGAGATACGCTGACTCTGAGCCTGGAATCTCTCATATTCCGCGCGGGAAATGGTGACCATTTCAGCGTTACTTGTCTGGAAATTGTTCGTATCTTTCATAGACTTATTATACCATATATGTGCCGTAAAGTACAGTAAAATATGGATTTTCTCAAACTATTTCCAGTCCTTTTACCGGCTTGTGCGCCTTTGGCTGGTCCACACTCAGTCCCTCCATGAGCCAGCGGTATTGCTGTGGAGTCAAGGCTCTTGCTTCGCTTTCTTTCCGGGGCCACTGGAAGCTGCCAGATTCCAGCCGCTTGTACAGCAGCACAAATCCATTGCCTTCCCAGTACAGTGCCTTGATGCGGTCCCGGCGTCTGCCGCAAAACAGGAACAGGGTGTTGGTGAAAGGATCCAGGTCAAACTCCTGCTGAACCATGGCTGCCAGTCCGTCAATCCCACGGCGCAGGTCGGTGTAACCGCAGGCAATATACACCCTGTCAGCTCCGGTGAAGTCGGTCAGCATGACTTTAAGATCCGTAGCACCGTTTCTACGGCAGCTGCATCCGCGCCATTGTAAATATTGGCCTCAACTCCGGAAATCCGGACCGTGACAGCTACGCCGCCGGACGGCCGAACATTTGGTGCCAGTGTAATTTCTGTAAAGGCAGGCTGCGGAATTGTCTGTTGCTGCTGTTCCGCCAGTGCTTGAAATAACCGCCTCTGCCAGTAGTAATAAGTCTTCTCAGACAGACCGTTTTCCTGACACCAGGCCCGGACAGTCATTCCACTGCTGCGGCAGGCCATGATCCCGGCTGTCCAGTTTTCTAACCGCTCCTGCTTAGACATTACTTGCAGACTCTGTTCC
>JBJDYK010000134.1:0-32065 GCA_051867275.1 Faecousia sp. | reverse complement strand
ATTCCCAAAATAGCAACCGGGATTTTCTTAAAATCCAAAAGAACTGAGAATATCTATTCCCAAAGTTTCCAGCAGGCCCTGCAGCTCCTTGTTGGAAGCGAGGGCATCGAGGGCCTCAAGTGCCAGCTTGCCTGCATCCTTGAGGGACAGGTTTGTGGGATCCACCACTGCGTCGTCCCGGGCCAGAGGCGCGGGAGTCTCGCCCGGGGGTGAAAAGCGACAGGAGAAGTCAACCCGTATGCCGGCATAAGCCGTGTGCAGCGCATACTGAGGTGTGCCGTCTGAACCGCAAAGACGGCCGGTGACGGGAATGGTGATGTCCCGGCTGCGCAGATCCAGCGTAAACGCGCCGGTGGCATCGTCAAACCGGAATTCAATACCGGCATCCACATTCGCGTCCGGCAGATCGAAGTTCATAGCAATTGCGGACCAGGGGTTTTCCGCGCCTTCCAAACGGACGGAAATGTTGTTTTCACCGTTGGAGAAGGTCAGTCCCACCAGATAACCCCGGTCATCCAGAAAGACGATGGGGTCCTCCGTATTTACCAGGACATCCCAAATGGGCGTCAATAGCTGTTCGGCTTCCTCCGCGTAATCGCGGATGCTTCCGTTATCGATGTCCTTCAGATCGTCCAGCAGTACCTCCAGCGCGTCCCTCAGGCAGGTCAGAAACTCGATCCTTTTTTTCTCGCTGGAGGTCAGACGGTACCGGGTCCATTCATGACCGCTGACCGTGGAAACATCCAGCTCCTCCAGGTCAACGCTCAGGGCATAACGGATGAAAGACCCCTTGCAGGATTTCCAAAGCTTGTCAAAGGGCTTGGTCAAATCGTATGCTTCCGCTTCTTCCTCATCCGGGAAGGGAACCATGCTCTCAGACAACAGGGTTTTGCCCGCAACCCGATTCACCAGCGCAACAAAGTCCTGCCAGTCCATCTGGAATGTGGAGGAGAATATCTGAGGCAGGGCGAACTGGGCAACATCGTTGGTGAAGTATACCGGAAGCTGGAGGGCTCCTTTGTCCACTACACCCAGATGGATCTCGCCGTCGGCGGCTTCAGCCTGACCGTCATAGTCCAGCTCCATTCCAAAAGACAGGACACCCAGGGCTTCCATCCCCGATTCCAGGCTCAGGTCACAGGAAAACTGCTTCTGCTCCAGCAGCTCCCGCAGGGCTGCCCCGGAAGCGGAGAGGTTCTCAAAGCCCTCAGACTGGGAGCTGATTGCCTGGCCGGTTTTCGTGGCGGCGTTATAGAGCTTACGCAGCGGATGATTCAGGTACACCAGATAAAGCACAAGGGCAGCCACAAGAAGCAGACCCAGTACGCCTCCGACAATGGCGCAAACCAGCTTTTTTCTGGATTTCTTCCGGGCCGGAGGAACCGGTGCCGAGGGGGCCGGTTTATTGATACCGGTGGCTTTCAGGATGGGGTTGCGGCAGTAGGCGCAAATATGAGAGCCGGCGGAGTTCTCATGACCACAGTTGGGGCAGAAGGACATACACAACACCTCTTGGTAGTATTTTAATATTATACAAGTTTTTCCCATCATCGTCAATCGTAACCATTTCTGAAAGAAAAAACCGGGCTGTTCCAAGAAAGTCACGTTTTTTTCCCCGGATTTTGCAGATACTACTTCAGCCGACACTAAAAAACAGGAGGAAAAGAACATGAAAAAAGCAGCCCTTTTTGTACTTGCGTCCGTAATGGCTCTAACACTGCTGACCGGCTGCAGAAACGGCAATGTTTCTGACGGAACCAATGGCACGGTCAATGGCACCAACAACACCCAGGCAACCCTGACCACCACACAGCCCAGTCGTGAGACCCGACCCACCGGCACCACGGAATCCACCAGGGGAACCGAATCCACCCGCGGTACGGAGTCTACCCGGGGCACCGAGTTCACCCGCGGTACGGAGTCCACCCGAAACCCCGAATCTACCAATGGCACCGGAGCGACGGAGCATAACAGCACCGAGGGCAATGCCCGCAGCCGTTCTCGCTATCCCGCCAGCCGGTAACCGGTATTTTTCCGGTAATAGGATTCCGGGCCAGCATCCACTGGCCCGGAGTTTTTTCTATATGCTATATGTGAGATGGGGCCTTTTACGGTCATTCAGGCTCCCGATCCTGAGGCGGGGTACTCCAGTCAAAAATACCGGTGTCAATGGACGCTTTCCACAAAGTCCCTTCCTCCCGGAAGCCGTAACGGATCAGCACCTCAGGTTTGCAGACCCCTTGGACTCTGGCGAAAACCGTGGCGCGGCCCTGACCCCGGAGGCGGCAGATCGCCTGGCCCAGAAGTTGATCCTCCATATCCAGACCTTCAAATTGAGGCAGCAGAAAAAGCTGCTCGATGACGCCCTGACGCAGGCTCAGGATGCCCACAGGGGTTTGGCACAGAAGGGCCTCATAGCTTTCACAGTCCCTTTCCGGAGCGGGGCAACCGGCGGGCAACTGCTCCAGGGGCCGGAACCAGAGATTGAAATCCCGCTTTCCGCCCTGTCGCCACCATTTCTGACGGGCAAAGGTGGAGATTTCCTCAGGAAGATGGCTGTTATCGTTTAAAAATTCATAAGTATAGGCGGTGCCGTCCCAGAACAGCTTGGACACGGCCGTGTTGTCACAGTAGGGAACCCGGTTCGCGTCTCCGTCAAAAAACAGCCGTGCCAGTACGCCCCGCAGAACGCAGCCATGGCAGAAGATGGCAATGGTCCCCCCGGGGAACAGACGGGCAGCTTCGGCCATTCCGTCAAGAAACCGGCTCGTGTACTGCTCAAAGGTTTCGGCCCCCTCGATGTGCCAGCTTTCGGGGTTGCGGTTGAACCGAACCATTTCATCCGGCTCAAATTCCTCCAGATACCCGAAGGGCAGATCCTCCCACCGGCCCAGCTTTACCTCCCGGAAGGCGGGACTTCTGCGCAGGGGAAGATTTTTGGGCACATAGATGGAGCGGGCCGTCAGGCTGGTTCGGGTCAGGTCGCTGGAAAAGCAGCCGTCAACGGGAATATCTTCAAATCTGCGGCGTACTGCCTGAACCTGCCGCTGCCCCATGGGTGTCAGCAGGGAGTCGTACTGGCCGTGAATCCGCCGGAAGGCATTGCCCTCCGCCTCGCCGTGCCGCACGAGATAAATTGTAGTCATAGGGCACCTCACATGATCTGCACATAGTTACCCAGATTTTTCCGGAGCTTCCGGGCAGCCTCCTGGGCCTGCTGAATATAATCCCGGCCATCGCTCTCCTGGGAACGCCAGGCTTCCAGAATATACGGTCCCGCGCATACGGCGGCGCCGTGGCCGAACCGGTCAAAGGCATACTGGCAGTTTTTGGAGCCTACGCGGGGATGCTCCAGTCCGGTGACCAGGAAGAAGGTTCGGTCATACTTGGCACGCAGGGCCGTCAGCGCTTCGCTGTGGGACGCGCCCACCACGGCGGCCACCTGGGAGTACCCGAATTTTCCATACAGGTCCGCGCCCCAGCGGTTTACCAGGTCTGCCATGGCAGTGTGTACCAGCCGGCTGCCGGACAGCAGATCCTGAATTTCCACGGCGGACCGGTTGGGAGATTTCACCAGCACAAAGAGGCTCCTGCCTTCCTTGCAGTAGGGAAGGTAGGGCTTGACCCCGTCACTTCCACAGTAGCCGTTTATAATGGTACCGTCACAGGGATAATACGTATCCTCCCCGAAAACGCCAGTGGCGGCGGCTTCCGCCGGGATGCCCCAATCTCCGGAAAGACCTTCCAGAATCACATAATATTCCAGTTCCTTTGCCAGACTCATGGTTCGTTCCAGCACAGCAATTCCCTCGGAGCCCAGGGCGGCAAAGCAGGGCAGGCTGAACTTCACGCCGGGAACCAGCTCCTTCAGCCCATCCAAAAGCCCCCGGCAGTAGGCTTCCAGAGCCTGCGCCCTGGTGGGATGCTCCTCCAAGAGGAAGCAGGGGATTGCGTCCGGCCCCGGTTCCAGCGACAGCACCGTGGGATTTTTAAAACGGCGAATCCGTTCCTGTAAAACGTCGATGGACATATCCAGTCCTCCTGAAACTTTTTTGTCATTATATCATAAATTGTTCCCATCTGCAAAGGAAAAACAGGAAAAAAGGAGAAATATCTTTTTGGGCTGAAAGGGCGGCGCTCTGCGCATACTAGAACCGAAAGGAGGAGACGCGGATGAAAGGAATTACCTTTGCCCTGACCATGGGCCTGGGCGCCGCCGTAGGCGCCGTTGCCGTTCTGGCTATGCCCAGCCAGAACCCTGCCCGAAAGCTGGCAAACCGGGCGGCGGCCAACGTGGAAGATGCCGTGAGCCAGGTGAGCAACAAGCTGACCCGCTGAGAGAACCGGGAGGTACGGGAGCCGGAGGAAGCATCGGCTCCCGTATCAGACCGGGATACTTATTTTTTGGACGGGGCTTATGTTTTGCCCTCTTTTGGTCATACTACCCACAGAAACATATGAAAGCGGTGGAAGCCATGCAAGTATTCTCCTGTTCAACCAAGCTGATGATCGGGCCGGGGGCACGGTGGACCCTGCGGGAGCGCAGCCCCCAGCGGGTCTTTGTGGTGACGGACCGGTTCTTCTCCGAAACCGGCGTGGCTGCGGACCTGGCCCGGGGACTGGGGGGAACCCATGAAATTTTCGATGAGGTCATGCCGGATCCCACGGCGGAGCTGGCGGCCCGGGGGGCCAAGAGGCTGAAGGATTTTAAACCCGACCTGGTGGTGGCCCTGGGCGGGGGCAGTCCCATGGACTGCGCCAAGGCCATGGTGTATTTTTCTGAGCTGGATGTAACCCTTGCCGCCATTCCCACCACCTCCGGCTCCGGGGCGGAGGTGACGGATTTCGCCATCCTGACCCACCAGGAGGTGAAGCATCCTCTGGTCCATGAACGTCTGCGGCCCCAGGTAGCAATCCTGGACAGCGAGCTGCTGGATAAGCTGCCCAAAAGCCTGATTGCCGACGGTGGCTTTGACATTCTGGCCCATGCGCTGGAGGCGGCGGTGGGGAAAAATCGCAGCCTGATTACGGACGCGCTGGCCTGTCGGGCCTTTCGGACCGCCTTTGGGGAACTGCCTTTGTCCTATGGCGGCGATGTTTCCGTGCGGCTGAATATCCATGTGGCATCCGCCATGAGTGCTATGGCCTTTTCCCAGGCGGGGCTGGGCATCTGCCACGCCCTGTCCCATGCCCTGGGGGGCCAGTTCCATGTACCCCATGGCAGACTCAACGCCATTTTGCTTCCTTCCGTGGTGGCGGTCAATGCTCAGGTGGCCGGCAGCCGGTACGCGTCTTTGGCCCGGGAGGCAGGACTTTCGGGCTCGGCGGATACGCTGGCGGTCCGAAACCTGAAAAACGGCCTGCTCCGTCTGCGCCGGGAGCTGCGCCTGCCCCAGACTTTGGCGCAAGCAGGGGTCCGGCCCCAGGATGTGCGCCGGAACCGGGATGTGATTGTCCAGGCGGCTCTGGCTGACCCTTGCTGCAAAACCAACCCGGTGGAGCCTACCGCGGGTCTTCTGGAGGCGATTCTGGAGGAGGTAACGGGCCGTGGATGAAAGCCTCCTTTCCGTAGGCATCGATGTGGGAACCTCCACCACCCAACTGATTGCCTCCCGGCTGAAGGTGGTGAATCGGGCGGGAGCCTTCAGCGTCCCGGACCTGGAAATCGGCCAGCGGGAGATTCTCTACCAGAGTCCCATCCACTTTACCCCCCTGCGCTCTGACACGGAGCTGGACGCGGAGGGCATCCGGGAAATTGTGGCGAGGGAGTACCGCCGGGCGAAGCTGCAGCCGGAGCAGGTTGCCACCGGGGCCATCATCATCACCGGAGAGACGGCCCGGAAGGAGAATGCCCGGGCAGTGCTGGACAGCCTGAAGGAGTTTGCCGGGCGATTCGTGGTGGCCACGGCAGGCCCGGACCTGGAGAGCGTGCTGGCAGCCAGGGGAGCCGGTGCCGAACGGTTTTCCCGTCAGACGGGAAAGACCGTGGTGCACATGGACATCGGCGGCGGCACCAGCAACCTGGCTCTGATTGAGGACGGACGCATCACCCAGACCGCCTGCCTCAATGTGGGAGGACGGCTGATCCGGCTGGAAAAGGGGATCGTGCAGTGGGTTTCCCCGGTACTGGAGGGCCTGTGTTCCCTGAAGCCCGGATGCAGGGCGGGGGAGACGGAGCTGGAGCCGGTGGTAGACCGTCTGGTTCAGGCGTTGGAGGTGGCGGTGGGTCTGCGGCAGGGACAGATTCCGGAGACCCTTCTTACCAACCGCACTCTGCGCCTACCCACAGAACCCCTGACCCTGTCCTTTTCCGGCGGCGTGGCGGATCTGGTCGACAGCCAGCCCGATGATCTCTTTGCCTATGGAGACATCGGCCCCATGCTGGGCAGGGCCATCGGAGCCAGCAGGCTCTGCCGGGGGGACTATATTCTGGGGGACGAGACCATCAGAGCCACCGTCATCGGTGCCGGCTGCTACAGCACCCAGCTTTCCGGCAGCACGGTCTATGCCCGGGATATTGCGCTGCCCCTACAGAATCTTCCGGTGCTGGCCCTGACGGACCGGGAGCAGGGGGAAACGGCGGAGCAGCTCTCCCACCGGCTGGCAGACCTGGGGCGGCTGTGGGAGGAGGGGCCAAAGGCTGTGTACCTGCCGGGGCTTCGCTCTCCCGGCTTTGAGGCGGTGGCGGAGCTGGCCCAGCGGCTCTCTCAGGCGCTTCGGGTGCTGCCGGAGCCCCATGTGGTGGTATCGGGTACAGACATGGCCAAGGCACTGGGGCAGGCACTGGCCACCCGGATGCCGGGCCCTCTGCTGTGCCTGGACAGCCTGGGATTGACACCTGAGAGCTTTCTGGATGTGGGCGCACCGGTCTCCGGCGGGGCGGCCTATCCGGTGGTAAAAAAGACATTGATACTGGCTTAAGAGGAAGTGGAGATATGATCTTAAAGACAAAACTCCTGGGCAAAACCTACGCCTTTCGTGACCTGAAGGACGTGATGGCCAAAGCCAATGAGGAGAAAACCGGCGACCGCCTGGCGGGCCTGGCGGCGGAAAGCGCCCAGGAGCGGGTGGCGGCCAAGGTGGTGGTGGCGAATCTGCTGCTGTCGGATTTGCGGGAAAATCCCGCGGTTCCCTATGAATCCGACGAGGTGACCCGAATCATTCAGGATGACCTGAACCGGCCCCAGTATGAGAAAATCCGCAATTGGACGGTATCTGACCTGCGGGAGTATATTCTGGCGGAGACCACCACCGGGGCGGATTTAAGCCGCCTGAGCCGTGGCCTGACCTCCGAGATGGTGTCGGCGGTGACCAAGCTCATGAGCAACCTGGATCTGATTTATGCCGCCAGCAAAATCCGGGTGACGGCCCACTGCAACACCACCATCGGCCTGCCGGGAACCCTGTCGTGCCGCCTGCAGCCTAACCATACCACGGACGACCCCGAGGGCATCCTGGCCTCCACTTTGGAGGGCCTGACCTTCGGCGCGGGAGACGCGGTCATCGGCCTGAACCCGGTGACGGATTCCGCCCAGCGGGTGAAGGAGATTCTGGAGCGGTTCCGGGAGGTCAAGGAGCGTTGGAGCATCCCCACCCAGACCTGTGTGCTGGCCCATGTGACCACCCAGATGGCAGCCCTGAAGCAGGGCGCCCCGGCGGATCTGATTTTCCAGTCCATTGCCGGAAGTCAGAAGGGCAACGAGGCTTTCGGCTTCTCCGCCCAGACTCTGCAGGAGGCCCAGGCCATGGCTCTGACCCAGGGCACGGCAGAGGGCCCCAATGTGATGTACTTTGAGACGGGCCAGGGCTCCGAGCTGTCCTCGGACGCCCATTTCGGCACCGATCAACTAACCATGGAGGCCCGGTGCTACGGCTTTGCCAAGCGGTTCCGGCCCTTCCTGGTGAACACCGTGGTGGGCTTCATCGGCCCCGAGTACCTGTACGATGCCCGCCAGGTGACCCGGGCGGGACTGGAGGACCATTTCATGGGCAAGCTCTCCGGCATCCCCATGGGCTGCGACGCCTGCTATACCAACCACATGAAGGCTGACCAGAACGACATTGAAAATCTGGCCGCGCTGCTGACCGCCGCCGGTTGTAACTACTTCATGGGCATCCCCCACGGAGACGATGTCATGCTGAACTATCAGACCACCGGCTTCCGGGAAACCGCCACCCTGCGGGAGGTGTTCGGCCTGACGGCCATTGCCCCCTTCCAGGCATGGCTTGAGAAGATGGGTTTTGTGGAAAATGGGCATCTGACGGCCCGGGCCGGAGACGGCTCATGCCTGCTGTGAAAGGAGGGGCATTATGAATCAGGAAGAACTGAAAACCATGGTAGCCCAGATCCTGCGGGAAATGACCCCCGGTACGGAACCGGCTGTGAAGGCCAGCGACTACCGGCCCACCGAAACCATGGAGGCGGGGGCCTGCCTGGAGGACATTTCCACCATTGACCTGCGCAAGCAGTACCTGGTGGAAAACCCGGCCCAGCCGGAGACCTACCGGCGGCTGAAGGAGAAGACCCCTGCCCGCCTGGGCTCCGGCCGTGCAGGCCCCCGGTATAAAACCATCACCCAGCTTCGCTTCCGGGCAGACCACGCCGCCGCCCAGGACAGCGTGTTTACGGAAATTCCTCCGGAATTTGCCCGGGACAACGGCCTTGTGGCGGTGCAGACCGCCTGCGAAAGCCGGGACCAGTACCTGACCCGGCCGGATCTGGGGCGGTGTTTCGATGAGGAAAACAGTCAGATCATCCGTCAAAAGCTGCCCCAGGGCAGCAGCATCCAGCTTGTCATTGGCGACGGTCTTTCCAGCGCGGCCATTCTGGCCAACGCTATGGACTGCGCCAAGGCCATTGCCCAGGGTCTGAAGGCAAGCGGCATGGAGCTGGGGCCTATTGCTTATGTGAAAAACGCCCGGGTGGGAGCCGGAGATTTCATCGGCGACCTGACCGGCTGCCAGGTGGTGTGTATGCTGGTGGGGGAGCGGCCTGGACTTGTGTCGGCGGAGTCCATGTCCGCCTATATCACCTACAAGCCCCACACCGGCATTCCGGAATCCAAGCGCACCGTGGTGTCCAACATCCACCGCCAGGGCACACCTGCCGTGGAGGCGGGGGCCCATATCGCGGAACTGCTGCTGAAAATTCTGAAGGCCCGGGCCTCCGGCGTGGATCTTCTGGGAGGTGAGGCCGGATGAGACCTCTGATTCCCGTAAAAATTCTGTCCGTCCAGTATCTTCCCAACGCGGACCCGGCCCTCTGCCGGACCCTGGGCGTACAGGGGAATTGGCGCTGCCTGGGCCTTCTGTCCACGGATTCGGACGACGCCACCTATATCGCATTAGATCAGGCCACCAAGGATTCCACGGTCCGGGTCAGCTATGCCAGAAGCCTTTACGCCGGGGCATCCAACGCCTCTACCCCTCTGGCGGGGGAGATCATCGGCATTCTCGCCGGTCCCACACCCTCGGAGGTTCGCAGCGGCATGGAGTCGGCCCTGTCTCTGCTGACCTCCGGGACTTTGGGCTTCCGGGGGACCCAGGCAAGGGAGAGCCTTGCCTACCTGGCCTATACCGTCAGCCGTACCGGCTCTTACCTCAGTGCCGAGGCAGGCATCCGGGAGGGGGAGCCGTTGGCCTACCTGATCGCGCCGCCCGTGGAGGCCGTGACGGCATTGGATGCGGCTTTAAAAGCGGCGGATGTGCGCCTTGTGAAATTCTATGGCCCACCTACGGAGACCAACTTCGGCGGCGGCCTGCTCACCGGTACCCAGGCGGCCTGCAACGCGGCCTGTGAAGCATTTTCCGGGGTGGTGGAGGAGATCGCCGCCAATCCCGTGAAGGAGGAATGACCATGGATCGTGATCTTGCCTCCCGGCAGGAGGCCCGGGACCTGGCAGCTAAGGCGGAGGCAGCCCAGAAGGTGCTGCGTACCTTTTCCCAGGACCGGCTTGACAAAATTGTGGAGGCCGTAAGCCGTGCGTTTGCGGCGCAGGCCGGGCCTCTGGGGGAGCTGGCCTGCCGGGAGACCGGCTTCGGAAACCCCAAGGATAAGGAAACCAAAAACCTCTTTGCCTCCCAGAAGGTCTGGCAGGCCATACGGAATATGAAGACCGTGGGCATTTTGCGGGAGGACCAGGAAAACCGGGTCTGGGATGTGGGGGTTCCCGCCGGTGTGCTGGCAGGCATCGTGCCCTCCACCAACCCCACGTCTACCGTCTGCTATAAAGCCATGATCGCCCTGAAGGCCGGCTGTTCCATCGTGTTTTCGCCCCATCCTGCGGCGGTGGAGTGTACCAAAACCGCCGCCCAACTGGTGGCCCGGGCAGCGGTGGCGGCGGGGGCGCCGGAGGGGGCGGTAGGCTGCATCACCACCCCCACCATGGAGGCGGTGGACGAGCTGATGAAGTGCCCCCAGGTGCGGCTGATTCTGGCCACCGGCGGTCCCGGCATGGTGAAAGCCGCCTATTCCTCCGGAAAGCCTGCCATCGGCGTGGGAGCGGGTAATGGCCCTGCTTATATCCACCGGTCCGCCGACGCGGCCCAGGCGGTCGCCCATATTTTCCGCTCCAAGACCTTTGATAACGGCACGGTCTGCGCCTCGGAGCAGAGCATCGTGGTGGAGCAAGATATGGACCAGGCCGTATCCAGGGAGATTCTCCGCCAGGGCGGATACTTCCTGGACAAGACCCAGGCGGACAAGGTGGCCAGGGTTCTGTTTCGTCACGATGGGCGGCTGAATCCCAAGGTGGTGGGCCGGTCGGCGGAGACGGTGGCGAAGCTGGCAGGCATCACGGTTCCCCAGGGGACCCGGGTGCTCCTGTCCAGACAGAAGGAGGTGGGCCCCAAGTGGCCCTATTCCTGGGAGAAGCTGTGCCCGGTGCTTGCCTACTATGTGGAGGACAGCCAGGACCGGGTGCTGGAAAAATGCGTGGCCGTTTTGTCCCATGAGGGTGCGGGCCACAGCTTCATGCTCCATGCCAACGATGAGGATGTGGTGCGCCGCTTTGCCCTGGAGATTCCCGTCTCCCGATTCCTGGTGAATACACCGGGCGCCCTGGGAGGCATCGGAGCCAGCACCAATCTGTTCCCGGCGCTGACCCTGGGCTGCGGTGCCGTAGGCGGCAGCTCCTCCTCCAATAACATTGGCCCCCTGGATCTTATCAACATCCGCAGGGTGGCCTGGGGAACGGAGGACCGGCCGCAGGAGCGAATGGACCGTGATTCCATTGAAGCCCTGGCGGCGGAGATCATCAAACGACTGACGTAACACAAGGAGGAAACACACAATGACTGATATGAGCAATACCAACTCCCTGGGTATGGTGGAGACCAAGGGCCTGGTGGGGGCCATTGAAGCGGCGGACGCCATGGTAAAAGCGGCAAATGTGCTGCTGGTGGGCAAGGAGCAGGTGGGCGGCGGTCTCGTGACCGTGATGGTCCGGGGCGACGTGGGCGCGGTGAAGGCCGCCACGGACGCCGGAGCCGCGGCGGCGGAAAAGGTGGGAGAGCTGGTCTCCGTCCATGTAATCCCCCGGCCCCACTCCGAGGTGGCGGCCATTTTGCCCAAGGGCCGGGAAAGAACAGAGGAAAGCTAAACCATGGCCCTGTTTACCACGGAATCGGTACGGGCAAACCTGCGGAATAAGGAGGGCCGCCGGGTGTTCTATCTGGGCCCGGACGACCGTCTGACCCCCGGGGCCAGGGACTTCCTGCGGGATCACCACATTGAGATTCTCCCCGCTGCCCAGGCAAAGCCCCAGAGCTGGCGCACACCCCTGGGCGGGGAATTCCGGTGCAAGCCAGAGTATATGACCCACCTGAACGGAGAAACGCTGGTTCCCAAGGACCACCCCCGGATTTTGTTCCGGGGGCAGGCGGACACCCTGGAGGCGGATCTGCTGCTGGCCCAGTGGTCTGCCATGGAGGAGGGCTACCGGTCTGTCGGCACGGAGCTGGGCCAATGCCTGGAGCTGGTGCGGACCATTCTTGCCCGGGACGTGCTGGAACAGCCTCTGGAGCAAATCCTGCTGGGGGGCCTGGACGAAGAACAGCTCCGGGCCAGAAGCCACAGGCCCCAGGACTTCTACGGCCAGCCCCACTTTATGCCCGCCTGGGAGCAGGGCCGGACGCTGCTGCTGGTAAACCGGGCCAGAACCACTGCCCGCGCCGCCGAGCTGGCCTGTTATGGGGCCTTCCGGGATCGGGAGGGCCTGTGTACCCGGGAGGATCTGCTGCTGGCTCTCAACCGGCTCAGCAGCTTTCTGTGGATTTTGGAAATCCGATTGGCGTCAGGGAAGGAGGAACGGGCCCATGGAAAACATTGAAGCCGTTGCGGCGGAGGTGTCCCGCCGGATTTTGATTGAGGTGGAGGCCTCGGGCCGCCATGTTCATGTGACGAAGGCCCAGGCCCATGCTCTCTTTGGCCACGACCTGACCCCGAAACGTCCCTTGTCTCAGCCGGGGCAGTTCCTGTGCCAGGAGCGGGTGACGCTGGTAGGACCCAAGGGGGAGATTCCCAATGTGGCGGTGCTGGGCCCCGCCCGGCCGGAGGGGCAGGCGGAGCTGTCTCTGACCGACGGGGTCAGCCTGGGCCTGGACTTGCCGGTACGCCTGTCCGGAGATGTGAAGGGGAGCCCCGCCATCCTGCTCCGGGGGCCGCTGGGACAGGTGGAGCTGCCCTGCGGAGCCATTGCCGCCCGGCGGCACATCCATCTACCTCCGGATGAGGCGGCACTCCGGGGTCTTCGGGACCGGCAGGTGGTCAAGCTGCGGATGGTGTCCGCCCGGCCCACGGTGTTTGAGGATGTGGTGGTCCGGGTTCATGAGAGCTTCGCGCCACGGGCCCACATCGATTACGATGAGGCCAATGCCTGCGCCTTCCGCAAGGGAGATTTCGGGGTGATCGTCCATGGATGAGGCTCTGGTGGAGGCGGTGCTGAGCCGGGTGCGGGAGAAGCTCCGGGAGGATCTGCCTCCGGCCCTCCTGATAGGCAAAGCCCCGGAGACGGATTTGGGCTACCGGTATGTGACCGGGGCGCCATACACGGCGGTGGTTATCGGAAGTTTGGAGCCGGGGCAGCTTCTGCAATTCCGGGAGGAGCGGGTATTCGCGGCCCTTCTGGAGGGAATTCCGGTGCTATTGTACACACCGGGACTGCCGGGAAAGGACAGCAAAAACAGAAGCCTCCAGACTGCCATGGGCAGTGCCCTGCGGCAGCTCCAGAGCTGGGGCGTCCGTCTGACCGACGGCCGTCCCGGCCACCGCCTGATTTCCGCCCAGGAGGCCAGGCGGCTGAAGGAGCAGGGGCTGGAACCGCCTCCGGGCGGGATTTTGACACCCTCAGCAAGGGATATTTTGAATTTATAGGGGGACTGCCATGGAGATCGGTACGGTGGAGGGAGCCGTCTGGGCCACCCGAAAGGCAGGGGAACTGGGGGGACTGGCTCTGCTGGTGGTGCGCACGGAGGCGGGCCGCCGGGTGGCGGCGGACGCTCTGGGAGCCGGGGCAGGGGATCGGGTGCTTCTGAGCTTTGGCTCTGCCGCCCGACTGTGCAGCGGCAACGCGCCGGTGGACGCCGCGGTGGTAGCCATATTGGATCAAACGGAGGTGCGTTATGTCGGCACATGAGATACTGATTGCCATCATGGCCTTTTTCGCGGTTCTGGGCGGAATCGACCGGATTTTCGGCTCCCGTCTGGGATTGGGCAAGGAGCTGGAAAACGGTGTTCTGGCCATGGGTTCCCTGGCGCTTTCCATGGTGGGCATCATCAGCCTGGCCCCGGTGCTGGCCAAGGTGCTGCGGCCTGTGGTGGTGCCGGTGTACCGCTTTTTGGGGGCGGACCCGGCCATGTTCGCCGGAACCATCCTGGCAAATGACATGGGTGGCGCGTCTCTGGCCAGCCAGTTGGCAGGCAGCACCCAGGCCGCGCAACTGGGCGGCCTGCTGGTGGGGGCCATGCTGGGTGCCACGGTGGTCTTTACCATTCCTGTGGCCCTGGGGATTCTGGCCCCGGAGGACCGGGGGTATCTGGCAAAGGGCGTGCTGGCGGGTATCATCACCATCCCTCTGGGCGTGCTGGCAGGGGGCCTCACTGCAGGCTTTCCCATTTTGATGATTCTGAAAAACCTGGTGCCCATTATCCTCATTGCTTTGCTCATTGCCCTGGGCCTGTGGAAATGGGAAGGGGCCATGATCCGGGGCTTTGCTCTTTTCGGAAAGCTGATTGTTGCGGTGATCACCGTGGGCCTGGTGGCCTCCATCGTGGAGCACCTGACGGGTATTACCCTCATTTCCGGCATGGCCCCCATCACGGACGGCCTGGAGGTGGTGGGAGAGATTGCCCTGGTGCTGGCAGGTGCGTTTCCACTGGTGTGGACCATCACCAAGCTGTTTCGCAAGCCCCTCATGAAGCTGGGCGGTCTTCTGGGTATGAACGATACCGCCGCTGCCGGTCTTATCGCCAGCCTTGCCAATTCCATTGCCATGTTTGGGATGGTAGGGCGCATGGACCGCCGGGGCAAGGTGATAAACATTGCGTTCGCCGTGTCGGCGGCCTTTGTCTTTGGAGACCACCTGGGCTTCACCGCCGGGTATGACCCGGAGATGCTGGTGCCTGTGATCGTAGGCAAGCTGACGGCGGGCATAACGGCCGTAGCGGTGGCCATGTGGATGACGCGAAGAGAGCCTGCAGACGCCTGAGGAAGGAACTACGGATTTGTCCTTTGACAAATCCGTAGTTTTTCTGCTGCCGTTGGTTGACTTTGCGCGGGTTTCGGAGTACAATATATCAAAGTTTCCGCTCCTGCGGAGACACTATATCTATGGAGGAAATAAAGAATGAAAAAATGGATTGCCCTTCTTCTCACCGTCGTTCTGGTTGTGTGCCTGATGGCTGCCTGCGGCGGCAAGGACTCTGACGAGACTACCGCGAATCCCACCGGAACCAACGCGACCACCGACGGCAACGCCACAACCCCCGGCGGCAGCGGGACGGAAGACGTGGTAAGCGGCGCGGACCTGTACACGGATGAGACCCTGCCCGCCACCGATGGCGACCTGGATGTTGACTATGGCACTCTGCCCGCCAGCGACGGCGATTTGGACGGCAACGAATAAGAGAACGGCCTTACATACGGCTTAAAACATGGAGGAAAAGAAAATGAAAAAGCTTCTTGCAATCCTTTTGGCATCCGTTCTGGTGCTGGGCCTGCTGGCAGGCTGCAATACCGATAAAAATACGGATACCACCGATCCCAAAGATAACGCGACGGACAACGGAACCAAACCCCAGGACGAGACAGTGGGCAAGGACCTGACTCTGGCCCTGGTGGTTGCCGGTACCTTTGGCGACCGTTCCTTCTACGATTCTTCCAAGGAAGGCACTGACCGCCTGGCTGCGGACTACGGCGTGAATGTGAAGACCATCGAGTGCAACAACGTTGACCACACCCAGCAGATCTACAATGCCGCCGATGTGGCCCAGATGGTGGTGCTGGTGGGCTGGGAGTTTTACGATGTGGAAACCGTGGCCACGGAGTACCCGGATGTGCGCTTCATCTGGATCGACAACGCCACTTCCGCTCCCGTTGCCAATGTTCTGAACATTACATACGCCCAGAACGAAGGCTCCTTCCTGGCCGGCTATATCGCTGCCAAGATGTCTCAGAGCGGTGTTGTGGGCGCTGTGGGCGGCGAGGATTCCGACACCATCAATGACTTCATCGTGGGCTACAAGCAGGGCGCTCTGTACGCCAATCCCGAAGCCAAGGTGGAGGTGGTGTACGCCAACACTTATGACGATCCTGCCGTGGGCAAGGAGTGCGCCCTGACTTTGAACGACAAGGGTGCGGACGTGGTCTTCCAGATCGCTTCCAAGACCGGCGACGGCGTCTTTGAGGCTGCCCGGGAGAGAGGCTTCTACGCCATCGGTGTGGATTCCGACCAGAAGTACATTGCCGATGATGTGATCATCTGCTCCATGACCAAGGGCGTGGGAGATTCCATCTACAAGGCAGTGGAGGAATACCTGAAGGGCGACACCTCCAAGTGGGGGACCACCTGGGTTGCGGACCTGGCTACCGGCTATATCGGCATCGGTTATGGCGAGGAAGGCGCTACCCAGCAGGTATCGGATGAACTGAAGGCTGAGGTGGAAGACCTGGCGAAGCGGATTGCTTCCGGTGACATTACCGTGAATACCATCCGCTGATTCCGGAAGCTGTAAGGCATGGTATGACCCGGGGGCCTGCTGCGCGGTTTTGCAGCAGGCCCCCACTGACATTGTATCATAAGGGAGGTGGCCCCTTTGCAGGAGCCGGTAGTGGAATTTTCTCATATTTCCATGGAATTTCCTGGCGTGCTTGCCAATGACGACGTATCCCTGTCCGTCCGGAAGGGAGAGATTTTTGCCCTGGTGGGCGAAAACGGCGCCGGTAAGAGTACCCTCATGAACATTCTCTATGGCATACATACCCCCACAGGCGGCAGCCTGACCGTGAAAGGTCAGAAGGTGACCCATTTCAACCCCAAAACCGCCATGGGCTTGGGCGTAGGCATGGTGCACCAGCATTTTATGCTGGTGCCCTCCTTTACCGTGGCCCAGAACATCGTTTTGAGCAGGGAGCCCAGGAAAGCCGGCGTGTTTTATGACATGGCAGGAGCGAAGGAGAAAGTCCGGGAGCTGTCCCGGGAATATGGCCTGAAGGTGGACCCGGAGGCTGTGGTGCGGGAGATCAGCGTGGGCCTGCAGCAGCGGGTGGAGATTCTGAAAACTCTGTACCGTGGCGCGGATGTGCTGATTCTGGACGAACCCACCGCCGTTCTGACGCCCCAGGAGACCGACGAGCTGTTTGAGATTCTGCGCAGGATGGTTCGGGAAAAGGGTATGACGGTGATTATTATCACCCATAAGCTCTATGAGGTCATGGCCATTTCCGACCGGGTGGGCATCATGCGGCGGGGCCGTCTGGTGGGCCTGGAGGAGACGAAACAGGTGACGGAGCGGAGCCTGGCGTCGCTGATGGTGGGAAGGGAAGTGCTTCACGATCCTTTCCCCAAGGAGGAAAAGCCAGGGCAGACCCTGATTCAGGTGCAGGATTTGAAGGTCCGGGACAACCGGGGCCTTCCCGCGGTCCGGGGCCTTTCCTTTGAGGTTCGGGCCCATGAGGTGCTGGGAATCGCCGCCATTGAAGGCAACGGCCAGAGCGAGCTGTTAGAGGCCATCACAGGTATGCGGCCCGTGGAATCCGGCAGCATATTGGTTCAGGGCGAATCCGTGGTGGGGATGTCCCCCGGTAAGATTCGCGGCCTGGGTCTTGCCCATGTACCGGAGGACCGGCTGGCAACAGGCGTTGCGAAGGATGCAACCGTCAGCGAGAACCTGCTGATGGGCAAGCAACGCCAAAAGACCTTCGCCCGCATGGGCTTTCACCTGCGGAGCAAAGCCGTGGAGGACTATGGCCGGGAGCTTTCGGAGAAATTTGACATCCGCACTGCCGGTCAGGATATTCCCGTGGGCAGCCTTTCCGGCGGCAATATGCAGAAGGTGGTCATCGCCCGGGAATTCTCCTTTGATACTCCGGTGCTGGTGATTTCCCAGCCCACCCGGGGGGTGGACATCGGCGCCATTGAATTTATCCACAGCCGCATTATGGAAAAGCGGGCCCAGGGCTGCGCCATTGTCCTGTCCTCTGCGGATTTGGACGAGGTGTTCCGTCTGTCCGACCGCATTATCACCCTGTATGAGGGGCAGATTACCGGCACTTTCCGCAGCAACGAGATCACCAAGGAGGAGTTGGGCTACTACATGACCGGAGCCCGGCGAAAGGAGGAGGACCATGTCTGAGAAACCGCAAAGAAAGTCCTTTGACTGGGGCTATCTGGGCTCCCTGGGACTGTCCGTGCTGCTGGCTCTGGCGGTTGGCGCATTGGTTATGTGGGCTGCGGGTTACAATCCCCTCCGGGCCTACGGTGAGCTTCTGAAGGGTGCCACCGGTTGCCGGAGTGTGGGAGAATTCTTCACTGCCGTGTTTACAAAGCGCCAGTTTGGCAATACCCTGGAGTATACCATGGTTCTATGCCTGACGGGCCTGGCCTGCGCCCTGGGTGCCAGGGTTGGTATCTTCAACGTAGGCGGCGAGGGCCAGCTATATCTGGGGGCCATTGTCTCCGCTTACATCGGCGTAAAGCTGGCGGGACTCTCCGCCTGGGTCGCCATACCTGCCGCGGCACTGGGAGCCATGGCGGTGGGCGCGTTCTATGCTTGGATTCCCGGCGTTCTGAAGGTGAAGCTGAAGGTCAATGAGGTCATCACCACCATTATGATGAACTCCATCGCCATCTATTTATGCGCCTATCTTTCCAGCGGCCCTTGGAAGACCTCTCAGGGGAACCGGGTTTCCGGTACGGAGACCTTAAGCGCCAACTTCCAGTTTACCAAGCTGATCCGGGGTTCCTCCCTGACCACCGCCATATTTGGGGCGGCAGTGGTGGCAATTCTGGTGTGGTATGTGATGAGCAAGACCACCACCGGCTACGAAATGAGAATGACCGGTCTCAACAGCCGCTTCGCCCGGTTCTCCGGCCTGAAAACCGATACCATCGTCATTGCCGCCATGTCCGTCTCCGGGGCCATGTGCGGTCTTGTAGGTATGTTCGAGGTCTATGGTCTGAAGGGCAGCTATCAGGACGGCATCAGCAACGAGTTTTACTTTGACGGCCTGCTGGTCGCCATGATTATGCGCTATAAGCCTGCGGGCATCATCGGCATGAGCCTGCTGTTCGCGGTTCTGCGGGTGGGTGCTTCCGGCATGGAGCTGGGAGCCGGTGTGCCCGGGGAGCTGTACCGCATCATTCAGTCCGTCATCATCTTCTTCATGGCAGCGGAAAGCGGCATCTCCGCCGCCGTAAAAGCAAGCCGCAGTAGAAAACGGGCCCAGGCGGAGGCAAAAGCCAGATTGGAGGGCAGGGCAAATGGGTAATCTGTTTACGGTAGGCCTGTTCCAGCAGATGCTCCGCAGCACGACTCCGGTTGCCCTGGCAGCCATGGGCGGCTCCATGACGGAGCACGCGGGCATCATGAACATCGGCATGGATGGTATGATCCTTATGAGTGCCTTTACGGCGGTTGCCTTTAGCTGGCTCACGGGCTCGGCGTGGCTGGGACTCCTGGCTGCCATCCTGGTGGGCATCCTGGTGGGGCTGTTCTTTGCTCTGCTGGTGGTGAAGTTCAAAAGCGATGAGTTCATCATCGGTACGGCCCTGAATATTTTTGCGGGAGGCGTTACGGTGTTCCTTCTGCGCTCCCTGTTCCAGGTGAAGGGCACCTTCCAGGGAACGGCAGACCGGCCTGTGGTGGGCCTTCCCAGGGTGAACCTGGGAATTTTGAAAGAGATTCCGTTTCTGGGTCCCATTCTGGACGGAAGCTCCCTGTTCATCCTGCTGACCTGGGTTTTGGTTCTGGTCATGTGGGCCTTCGTGTACCGGACGCCCTGGGGCTTTTGGATTCGGGCAGCCGGTGAGCGGCCCGATACCCTGCGTACGGCGGGCATCAGCCCGGAAAAAATGAAGTGGCTGTCCTCGGTGCTGTGCGGCGTCTTCTGCGGCCTGGCTGGGGCCCAGCTGGCCCTGGGCAATGTGACCATGTTTGCCGAGGGTATGAGTAACTCCCGGGGCTATGTGGCCTTTGCCTGCGTTATTTTCGGCGCGGCGAATCCGGGCAAGGCCTATCTGGCTGCCCTGATGTTCGGCTTCTTTGACGCTCTGGGCTACCGGCTCCAGAATTACAACATCAATGCCAACCTGACCTCCATGATTCCCTATGTGATTACGGTGGTCATGATGATCTATGTAGTGGTGCGCAGCCAGTGCCGTAAGGCGGCGGAAGCATCCAAATGACTCAAACGGCGGAGGCGTTTTCCATTGTTATTGACGAGTATTGAGGTTTTGTCTGCCCTGGGGGCTGTGGGACTGTGTTATGGACTGAAGGGTTTTGAGGGCTATGCCTGGCTCTGGCAGCTTCCGGTGTTTTTCCTGGGCTTCTGGGTGGCTCTGGTTCTGCTGGCCATTTTATTCCTGGTGGTCTGGTGCTGGCATGTGGACACGGGGAAACCGGTGGACCGGGAGCGGCGGTTTGACCGGCTGCTGACCGAGCAGGCGGCAGGCGGCGCGCTGCGGCTGCTGCATACAAAGCTCCATGTCACAGGCATGGAGAAAATTCCAAAACAGGGAAGATTCATGCTGGTGTGCAACCATCTGCACATTCTGGACCCGGTGGTATTGCTCCATTGCTTCCGTGGACATCAGCTGGCGTTTATATCCAAGCGGGAAAACAACACCATGCCCCTGGTGAACAAGCTGATGCACAGAATCCAGTGCCAGCTCATCAACCGGGAGAATGACCGGGAGGCCCTGACTACCATCCTCAAGTGTATCGACCTCATTAAGGAGGACAAGGCCAGCATCGCGGTTTTTCCCGAGGGCTACACCAGCCTGGACGGCGTGCTGCATCCCTTCCGCAACGGCGTGTTCAAAATTGCCCAGCGGACAAAGGTGCCCATTGTAGTGTGTGTGCTGCGGGGAACGTCCCATGTTTTCCGGGATGTACTCCACTTCCGCAGACCCCATGTATATCTGGATCTGGTGCAGGTGGTGGGGCCGGAGGAAGTGACGGGCACCACCAAGGACATCGGCGACCGGGTCCATGACCTTATGGCCAGGGCCATTGGGGATTCCGTAGGCTGAGGGGAAAGCTATGACGGAAGTATATTGCCACAGAGGCTACAGCGGCCTCTATCCTGAAAATACTATGCTGGCCTTTCAGAAAGCGGTGCAGACCGGGGCCGACGGCATCGAACTGGATGTCCACCTGACCCGGGACGGGGAAGTGGTGGTGTTTCATGACGAACGGCTGGAACGTGTCACGGATGGCGTGGGCTTTTTAAAGGACTTCACCTTGAAGGAACTGAAAAAGCTGGACGCCTCCGGGACATACCGGGGCAAGGTGGCCCTCCAGCGGATTCCGACCCTGCGGGAGTATTTTGAGCTGGTGGCCCCTACGGGGATGAAAACCAACATTGAGTTTAAAACCAGTCTCTTTGAATACCCCGGCCTGGAGGAAAAGGTCTGGGAGCTGGTGCTGGAATATGGGCAGGAGAATCGGGTGCTTTTTTCCAGCTTCCACGGCCAAACCCTGCTGCGGCTGAAACGCATGGCACCCCATGTCCCCTGTGGGCTTCTGCGCCAGAACAAGCTGCTGGACGCGGGGACCGTGGTGCGGGATCTGGGTCTGGAGTGCTACCATCCCATGTTTTTGCAGCTGACACCGGAGGTAATCCGGGATCTGAAAGCCCATAACCGCCGGATCAACACCTATACGCCCAATGGCCGCCTGGTACTGCGGTATCTCATGAAGCGGGAAGTGGACGCGGTCATCACCAATTTCCCGGAGCGTGCCATGAAGCTGCGGCAGAAAATCCAGGGAAAAACGGTTGACAAACGGTAAAAATGTGATAATATAATCGGGATATACGCCAAAATGCCATGCGGAAACCAAGCAGCCGGAGGGTCCTTTAGCGAGGGGGAGACGGTGAAAGCCCCTGACCACAGAACGCTGCCAGCCACTTCCAAGCGGCCCGGGATGACCGGGACGGGTGCTCCCGTTACAGAGCAGCCAAGATGCCGTCTTCCGGCAATTAGGGTGGTACCGCGACTTAACACCTCGCCCCTATCTCAAGGGGCGGGGTTTATCTTTTTAAAGAGCAATTCGTAGGGCGCATCATCCCTGACGCGCCGCTTCACAGGAGGCCCGTAGGGCGCGGCATCCTTGACGCGCCGCTTTGCAGCAAGCCCGCAATCCGTAGGGCGCGGCATCCCTGACGCGCTGCCCGGCAAGGAGGTTTTATGGAACTGCCCATAAGAAAGAGAACACGTCTTGAAAAATGGGACTATAGCTCTCCTGCCACATATTTTCTGACGATTTGCGCAAAAGACAGAAGACCTTTCTTTTCACGGGTCGTTGACTGTGGCATTACGGAATCGGCAAAGGTTTCTCTGTTGCCCTGTGGACGGGAAATTCAGAATGCGATTGCATTTTTTGCAGAGAACAATACAGATTTGCGCTTTGATGCCTGGGTCATCATGCCGAACCACATCCACATTCTTCTCACATTGAAGCAGAGTCCTGGCGGTGCGTCAGGGATGATGCGCCCTACGAGCCAGGTGATTCCAAAGTTCGTTTCATCTCTGAAACGATTTACCAACCGCAAGTGCGGCAGAGAATTATGGCAGAACGGCTACTACGATCACATCATCCGTGACGAGCAGGATTTCCTGCGCATTTGGCAATACATCGACACCAATCCGGCCAGATGGCTGGAGGACAAATACTATGTAATCGAAACCATGGAGGTAAACTTATGAGTCACAAACCCTACGGCGTCAACGAGCTGCGCGAGATGTTTCTGTCCTTCTTTGAGAGCAAGGGCCATCTGCGTCTGCCCAGCTTTTCTCTGATTCCCCAGAACGACCAATCCCTGCTGCTGATTAACTCCGGCATGGCCCCCATGAAGCCCTACTTCAAGGGCGAGGTGGAGCCGCCCCGCCGCCGTGTCTGCACCTGCCAGAAGTGCATCCGTACCGGCGACATCGAGAACATCGGCAAGACCGCCCGCCACGGCACCTACTTCGAGATGCTGGGTAATTTCTCCTTCGGCGACTATTTCAAGCGGGAGGCCATTCACTGGAGCTGGGAGTTCCTCACCAAGGTGGTAGGTCTGGAGGAAGACCGCCTCTACCCCTCCATTTACGAGAACGATGAGGAAGCCTTCCAAATCTGGCACGAAGAGGTGGGCATTTCTGCCGACCGGATCTTCCGCTTCGGCAAGTCCGACAACTTCTGGGAGCATGGCTCCGGCCCCTGCGGCCCCTGCTCCGAGATCTACTACGACCGGGGCGAGAAGTACGGCTGCGGCCGTCCGGACTGCACCGTGGGCTGCGAGTGCGACCGGTATATGGAGGTATGGAACAACGTCTTCTCCCAGTTTGACAACGACGGCCACGGCAACTACTCCGACCTGGCCCAGAAGAACATCGACACCGGCATGGGCCTGGAGCGTCTGGCTGTGGTGTGCCAGGATGTGGACAGCCTCTTCGACGTGGACACCGTCATGAACATCACCAACAAGGTTACGGAGCTCACCGGTGCTTCCTATGGCCAGAGCCACAAGACCGACGTTTCTCTGCGTGTTATTACGGATCACATTCGTGCCTCCACCTTTATGATTGCCGACGGTGTTCTGCCCTCCAACGAGGGCCGTGGCTATGTGCTGCGCCGTCTGCTGCGTAGGGCAGCCCGCCACGGCAAGCTCCTGGGGGTGAACAATCCCTTCCTGTTCCAGGTGGTGGAGACCGTCATTCACGAAAATGAGGGCCACTACGGCTACCTCCGGGAGCGT
Source organism: Faecousia sp. (assembly GCA_051867275.1). GTDB lineage: Bacteria > Bacillota > Clostridia > Oscillospirales > Oscillospiraceae > Faecousia. The sequence goes on along the minus strand of JBJDYK010000134.1, from coordinate 8,606 downwards.
GCAGACTACATCACCCGTGTGGTCCGCACCGAGGAGGAGAATTTTGCCCGCACCATCGACGGCGGCATGAAGATTTTCTCCGACCTGCTGGCGGAGCATAAGGCCAAGAATGAGACGGTCTTCTCCGGTGCGGACGCCTTCAAGCTCTACGACACCTACGGCTTCCCCATTGACCTGACGGTGGAAATGGTGGAGGACGAGGGCATGACCGTGGATCAGGAGGGCTTTGCCAAGCTGATGCAGGAGCAGAAGGTCCGCGCCCGTGAGGCCCGGAAGGCTCTGGGCGATCTGGCCTGGGCCGGTATTGACCTGGGTCTGGATAATACCCCCACGGAATTCGTGGGCTATGAGAAGGATACCGAGACGGCCAAAGTCCTGGCTGTCTGTGTGGGCGAGGAGGTCACCGGCTGCATTGCAGGCGGCGAGAGCGGCATTCTGGTTCTGGACAAGACCCCCTTCTACGCCGAAATGGGCGGCCAGGTAGCAGACCATGGCACCATCACCGTTGGCACCTCCGTCTTCTCCGTTACCAATGTCCAGAAGGACAAGGGCGGCAAGTATCTGCACCATGGCAAGCTGCTGGCCGGTGAGATCAAGGTGGACGACGTGGCCGTGGCAGCCATCGATGTGGAGCGCCGCAGTGCCATTCGCCGGGCCCACTCCGCCACCCATCTGCTCCAGAGTGCCCTGAACAAGGTGCTGGGCGACCACTGCCATCAGGCTGGCTCTCTTGTGGAGCCGGACCGGCTGCGTTTTGATTTTACCCACTACGAGGGCATTTCCCGGGAGGATCTGAAGAAGATAGAGCTGGAGACCGTCCGTGAGATCCTCTCCGGCGCGCAGGTGGAAACCCTGGTCCTGCCCATTGAGGAGGCAAAGAAACTGGGTGCTACCGCCCTGTTCGGCGAAAAGTACGGCGATACGGTCCGGGTGGTGAAGATGGGCGACATCTCCCTGGAGTTCTGCGGCGGTACGCACCTGGACAACACGGCCAAGGCCGGTCTGTTCCACATTGTCTCCGAGGCTTCCGTTGCCTCCGGTGTCCGCCGGATCGAGGCAGTCACCGGTCCCGCGGTGCTGGAACTGCTGGAGAAGGAGACACAGACCATCGCCAGAGCCGCCGACGCGGTGAAGGCCAATCCTGCCGAGCTGGTGCGCAAGGCTGAGGCTACCGTGCAGGAGCTGAAGGAGGCCAAGCGGGTCATCGAGCAGTACAAGGCCAAGGAATCCGCAGGCGGTGCCGATGCCATTCTGAAAAACGCCAGGGATGTGGGCGGCCTCCATGTGGCCACCGCCACCCTGACGGAGGGCGATGCCAACTCTCTGCGGAAGCTGGGCGACGTGCTCCGGGATAAGGATGCCTGCGCCGTGGTGGTTCTGGCCCTCCTGGGCGAGAAGGTCACCTTCCAGGCCGTCTGCGGCAAGGAGGCCGTGGCCAAGGGCATCAAGGCCGGTGACATCATCAAGACCATCACTCCCATCTGCGGCGGCAAGGGCGGCGGCAAGCCGGACTCCGCCATGGGCGGCGGCTCCGACCTGACCAAGGTAGAGGAAGCCCTGGCAGCGGTGGAGACCTTTGTAGCATCCAAAATGTAATATTCACAGCGGCGGAAGGCCAAACGCTTTCCGCCGCGTTTTTCAGAAATTTCTTCAACCCTGTAGGGGCCGGATATATCCGGCTCGAAACCTAATGGGACAGAAAAGAACCGAAAAAACGCAGAATACTCCGAATTCGCATTGGTGTGCGCTTTGAATCGGTCTTCTCCGCCGGGCCGGATGTATCCGGCCCCTACAGAGGATAAACCGAGATTTAAAGCTTATATTCGCCGTTGACAAAGCATCCGGTGGGGGATAAAATGAAACCAAATATCGAAAGGGGGAACCCCTATGTATGAGCAAATCAGGCGTCAGGCGGCCCAGGCAGTGACGGAGCTTCTGGATGTGGCAAAGCTGCAATCAGGGGATCTTTTGGTCATCGGCTGCTCCTCCAGTGAAATGGTGGGGAGTCGGATCGGTAAAAATTCCAGCATGGAGGCTGCCCAGGCAGCTTTCGATGGTATTTATCCCATTTTGCGGGATCGGGGCATTTTGCTTGCGGTCCAGTGCTGCGAGCATCTGAACCGGGCTCTGATTCTGGAAGCATCTACAGCGGAGCGGTTTGGCTATGAAATGGTAAATGTGAAGCCCCAGCCCAAGGCAGGCGGCTCCTTTGCCACCACAGCTTGGGAGGCATTTACCCATCCCGTGGCGGTGGAGCGCATTCGCGCAAAGGCCGGTCTGGACATCGGCGGTACGCTGATCGGAATGCATCTGCGGGAGGTGGCGGTTCCCGTCCGCCTGTCTCTGGATAAAATTGGCGATGCCCATATCCTCTGTGCCCGCACCCGCCCCAAATTCATCGGTGGCAACCGTGCCTGCTATTGTGAGGAACTGAAATAGACTTTGCCGCAAGGGGGCCAAAAGCCCTCTTGTGGTTTTTCCAGCTTTTTCTTGCTTATAGGTGCTTTATGTGATATTCTTGAGAAAAAGCGGGAGGGGGGACCGGAATGCGGAGACTCATGTGGTTTACCATAGGCTTTGCAATGGCCTGCACAGTCGGTTCCTATCTGGCTCCCGGACTGTGGGCGCTGCCTGTGGCCGGCGGGTTTCTCCTGCTGTCCGGCATCCTGCAATATTTTCAGCACCATCATAGGGCACTGGCAGTAACCGCCGTCTGCGCCCTGGGCCTTGCGGTTGGCATGTGCTGGTTCTGCCTTTACGATGGGGTTCTTCTCCAGCCGGCCAGACAGGTGGACGGTCAGACCCAGGTCATTACCCTTGCGGTCAGCGACGACCCATCCGCTACGGATTATGGAATACATGTGGACGGCACAATCAAGCTGAAGGGACGTCCCTATAAGGTGCGCCTGTATCTGACGGACCAGGAGGAACAGCCGGAGCCGGGGGACCTGGTGACGGTTCCGGCCTGTTTGCGTCTCACCACCGACGGCGGCAGCAAGGACCCCACCTACCACCGGTCCAATGGTATTTTCCTTCTGGCCTATGGACAGGACCTGGCACAGGTGACGAAAGGGGAGGGCGGCAGCTTTTCTTCCGAAATCCGCCGGACCATACGGAAGACTTTGGAGAACCTGTTTCCGGAGGACACGGCAGGCTTTGCCAAGGCCTTACTTCTGGGCGACAGGTCCGGGCTGACCTATGCCCAGCGCAATGAGCTGTCCCTTTCTGGCATTTCTCATGTGGCGGCGGTGTCGGGTCTGCATCTGTCCATTGTGATGGCTGTGGTGTATGCTCTGACCTTCCGGCGACGGATCCTGTCCGCCCTTCTGGGGATCCCAACGGCCTTTTTGTTCGCGGCTGTGGCCGGCTTTACCCCCTCTGTGACCCGGGCGGCGGTGATGCTCAGCCTCATGCTTCTTGCAAGACTGTTGAATCGGGATTATGACCGGGCAACCGCCCTGTCCTTTGCGGTGCTGGTGATTTTGGTGTGCAATCCCATTGGGGCCAGCTCTGTGAGCTTGCAGCTTTCCGTGGGAGCGGTGGCCGGTATTTTCTGCTTCTCACCCAAACTTCAGGCCTGGATGACCCACCCCTTTCAGAAAAAGAGGGGGTTCTTTTGGCCTATGCTGCGGGGCCTGTGCGCAGCCGTGTCCACAACTTTGGGGGCCACCGCCTTTACCGCGCCCATTGGAGCCTGGAGCTTCGGCTCCGTCAGCCTGATTGCGCCTGTGACCAATCTGTTGGTTCTGCCGGTGGTTACGTTGATTTTTTACGGAAGTCTTCTTACCTGCGGCCTGAGCCTTTTGTGGGTTTCCCTTGGCAGGGCGGCGGTGTGGGCAGTGAGCTGGCTCATCCGGTATGTGCTGCGCCTGAGCCATGTATTGGCCGGTCTGCCTCTGGCGGCTGTGTACCCTGAGCATAGTCCGTACCTGACTGCCTGGCTGATATTTGGGGTCCTCCTGCTTGGCGCGTTCCTTCTGGTAAAATACCGGGGAAAAAGATACTTCGCTCTGGGCTTGTCCTTCGGCCTGATGCTGGCTGTCACGCTGGGCTATCTGGAACCTCTGACGGAGCGCTTCCGGGTGACGGTTCTGGATGTGGGGCAGGGCCAGTGCGTGGTGCTGCAGGCCCAGGGCAGGACCTTTGTGGTGGACTGCGGCGGCAGCGAAGGGGAGGGAGCCGGCGAGACGGCGGCCCGGTATTTGCTGACCCAGGGCATCAGCCGGATTGACGGCCTGATTTTGACCCACTATGACAAGGACCACATTTCCGGTGCACTTCAGCTCCTGAATCGGATAGACACAGACGCTCTGTTCCTGCCTCCCGTGCAGGAGGACGGAATCGGCGCGCACCTGGCGGCGTATTCCGGCCGCAGCTATTATGTGACACAGGACCTGCTGCTGACCTGCGGCGAGGCCCAAATCCGGATCTTCGCGCCTCTTGCCCAGACAACCTCCAATGAAAGCGGACATTCGGTGTTGTTTACGGCGGGAGAATATGATACACTGATTACAGGCGATATGAGCAGACGGGTGGAAAAGCTGCTGCTGGAGCATACGGCCCTGCCGGATATTGAATTGCTGGTGGCCGGCCACCATGGCTCCAGAACCTCAACCAGTGAGGAGCTGCTGGCAGCCACCTGCCCGGAGGTCGTGGCCATATCCGTGGGGGACAATTCCTTCGGCCACCCCGCGCCGGAGGTGCTGCAGCGGGCAGCGGAACAGGGCTGCCGGGTGCGCAGGACAGACCAGGCGGGGACACTGATATTCAGAGGTTGAATCAATGGCAAAACAAGCGTCGGCTTCTTCCCTGGATGGGCTGAAGCGGGATTTAAAAACAGGAAATTTCAGACCGTGTTATATCTTTTGGGGAGAGGAAACCTACCTTTTGCAGCACTACCTGAAGGAGCTGCACAAGAAGCTGGTGGACCCTCTGACAGAGGAATTTAATTATCACCGCTTCTCCTCCGAGAACTTCCAACTGGATGACCTGTGGAACAGCGTGGAAAATCTGCCCATGATGGCGGAGCACACCATGGTTCGGGTGGATGACGTGGACCTGTTCAAGCTGGCGGAGGACCAGCGGGAGAAGCTCATTGCGCTTTTGAACGATCTGCCGGATTATTGCTGCCTGGTATTTACCTATGCCGCTTCTTCCTATAAGCCGGACCGGCGCAGCAAAAAGCTCTATGACGCCATCAGCAGGAACGCTTTCACGGTGGAATTCCCCAGACAAAGTCCCCGGGAGCTGACCACCTGGATCATCCGGCATTTCAAGCCGTATAAGAAGACCATTTCTAACCAGTTGTGCAACTATCTCATCGATATTACCGGCGGCACCATGTCGGCCCTGTCCGGGGAAATTGATAAGATCGCCTCCTATGCCGTAGGCGACGAGATTCGAAAGTCGGACATCGACGCGGTGGTGGAGCCGGTGCTGGACGCGGTGGTTTTCGATATGACCGACGCCCTGGGCGAGGGTGACTATGACCGGGCTTTGGGGATGCTGCAAAAGCTGTTTAAAATGCAGCAGGAGCCCATCGCCATTTTGGGTGCGGTGGGGGCCCATTTGCGCCGCCTGTCCGCCGCCCGCATTCTGATGGACGCGGGCCGGGGCGGCGACGATCTGATGCAGGTCTGCGGTATAAAGGACTATCCCGCCCGAAAGACCATGGCCGCTGCCAAGCATTTTTCTTCCCGCTTTTGTGCCAGGGCCGCAGACCTGGTGCTGGATACGGACAGCAAGCTGAAGACCTCCTTTGACGATCCCCAGCGGCTGATGGAGCTACTGCTTCTGGAGCTGGCCCAGGAGGCGCGCAATGGTTAAGATTCGGGAGGTCATCGTGGTGGAGGGCCGCTACGATAAAAACACCCTGTCTCAGGTGGTGGACGCCACCATCCTGGAGACCAGGGGCTTCGGTATTTTTAAGGATAAAGAGCAGTTGTCCCTGCTACGCCGGGCTGCTCAGGCCCGGGGGCTGATTCTGCTGACGGATTCCGACGGCGCCGGTTTCGTGATTCGCAACTATCTCAAGGGAGCCATTGACCCCAGATATATCAAGCACGCCTACATCCCAGATATTTCCGGCAAGGAGCGTCGCAAGGATGCCCCGGGCAAGGAGGGTAAGCTGGGTGTGGAGGGTATGACCCCCCAGGTGCTGCTGGAGGTATTGCGCAGGGCGGGGGCTACCTTTGAAGGGGAGACGGAGCAGCGATCCAGTGGGCAGCTTACCAAGGCAGATTTGTTTGATTTGGGCCTATCCGGTCACCCTGACAGCGCCGCCAGACGGCTGCGGCTGCTGAAGAAGCTGAACCTGCCGGAGCGGATGAGTGCCAACGCCATGCTGGAGGCACTGAACCTGCTGTATACCCGGCAGGAGCTGGAGCATATTATGGAGAAAGAAAATGGTTGATATTTCCGTAAAAAACTTAACAAAATTCTTTGTCATCGGTGAAAATCTCCTGGAGGATCTGTCCTTTGAGGTCCAGGAGGGAGAATGTGTGGCCATCCTGGGCCGAAACGGCTGCGGCAAGACCACCTTGTTTCGCATTCTCACCGGGGAAATCGGATATGACAATGGCGAGGTGTATGTAAACCCCAATAAGAAGCTGGGCCTCATCTCCCAGATTCCCAAGTACCCGGCGGGATACACGGTTGAGGACGTTCTGCGCTCCGCGTTTTCCCAGCTTCTGAAGGTCCGCACGCGCATGGAGGAGCTGGAGCAGGCCATGACAGCCAGTGCCTCCCGGGAGATTCTGAACGAATATGACCGCCTATCCAACCGCTTTTCCTCCCAGGGCGGCTACGACATGGATGTAAACACGGATAAGGTCTGCAATGGCCTGGGCATCACAAAACAGCAGCGGGGCCAGGAATTTGCCAGCCTCTCCGGCGGCGAAAAGACCCGGGTGAATCTGGCCCGGCTGCTGCTAGAGGAGACGGAGATTCTGCTTCTGGACGAGCCAACCAACCACCTGGACCTGAAAAGCGTGGAATGGCTGGAGGAATATTTGAACCAGTTCAAGGGAACCGTCCTGACCATTTCCCATGACCGGTTTTTCCTGGACCAGGTGGCCGACCGGATTGTGGAGATCGTGGACGGACACGGGGAGTTCTATTCCGGTAACTATTCCTTTTACATTGAGGAAAAGCAGGCCCGGTTCAATTTGCAGTTAAAGCAGTACGAGCAGGAGCAGGCCAAGCTGAAGCAATTGGGCTATACCGTGGAGCGGATGAAGGGCTGGGGCATCAACAACCGGACCCTCTACCGCCGGGCCATGTCCATTCAGCACCGGATGGAGCGCATTGAGAAAACCAAGCGTCCCACGGTGGAGAAGACCATGAAGGCCTCCTTTGCCCAGCGGGATTTCCAGGGAGACCTGGTGCTTGAGACCAAGGGACTGGGGAAGGCCTTTGGGGACAAGCGGCTGTTTTCGGATGTGAATCTGACGGTCAAGGGCGGCGAGCGCATCGCACTTCTGGGAGACAACGGCACAGGCAAGACCACCTTTATCCATTGCCTTCTGGGGGAAGAGGACTGCGAGGGTAAGCTGAAATTCGGCCCCACGGTCAAATGGGGGTATCTGCCTCAGATCATCCACTTCTCCCACCCGGAGCGGACGCTCTACGATACCATGCTCTATGAGAAAAACCTGACGCCCCAGGCCGCCCGGGATCGTCTGGGAGCCTTCCTGTTCCAGGGGGAGGACGTGTTCAAAACCGTGGGCACTCTCTCCGGCGGCGAGCAGTCCCGTCTGCGGCTGTGTATGCTCATGGACGAAAAAATCAATTTCCTGATTCTGGACGAGCCCACCAACCATCTGGACATCGCCTCCAGAGAGTGGGTGGAGGCGGCCATCGAGGAATTTGAGGGCGTGCTGCTCTTTGTGTCCCACGACCGGTACTTCATTGAAAAGTTTGCCGAGCGAATCTGGGACCTGCGGGACGGACAGATTCGGGATTTCAAGTGCGGCTATGAGAAGTACCGCTCCATTCTGGCCCATGAGGCGGCGGCCCAGACCCTGCCCCAGAAGAAGGAACCGGACCATAAGGAACGGCGGGAGAAGCCAAAATCCAACGAGAAGGAGCAGGAGAAGCTGGTCCGCCGTCTGGAACGGGAGATTGAGAAGCAGGAAAAGGTGATCGCCGACCTGGATGGGGCCATTGAAGCAGCCGCCGCCGACTATCAGGAGCTGACCAGACTTCTGGGCGAAAAGGAAGAAGCGGAGGCAGTTCTCCTGGATCTGATGGAGCAGTGGGAGCAGGCTGCGGAGTGAGTTTTGCGTATGCGTCCAAGGGTTGACATCCCATCACAAAGTGCATATAATATCGGAAGATTAAAAATAAAGCCGGATTTCCGGCAATAGGAGCGTTGTGTAACATGAGTGAATCCTGTAGCGGCAATTGTTCTTCCTGCGGTTCCAATTGCGGCGAGCGCAAGGCCGAGAGCCTGCTGGCCCAGCTGAATTCCAAATCCAGCGTAAAGAAGGTCATCGCCGTGGTATCCGGCAAGGGCGGCGTGGGCAAGAGTACCGTCACGGCCCAGTTGGCTGTGGCCATGGCCCGGAAGGGCTACCGGGTGGGCGTCCTGGATGCCGACATCACCG
>JBJDYK010000133.1:0-7404 GCA_051867275.1 Faecousia sp. | reverse complement strand
CCGGGAGGGTCATGACCCTCCCCTACGGGTGCAGTGCTATAAATTTCCGTTTACCTTCTGTAGGGTCCGGATAAAAATCTGCCTGGCGGTAAGCACCGATTATACTGCGCGCCTGTGAAGACAGGGAACCGTCCCCTGTCTTTATTTGAAAGAGCCAACCGGCTTGGTTTCCGGTTGGCTCATCTTAGGTTTTTACTTTTCCGTGCAGAATTCCACCTTTTTGCCCTCCAGGATCAGGTTGGTAGTCCGGACGGCGCACATCTTTCCGCACATGGAGCAGGTGTGGCGGTCAGAGGGGGGCGTGCTTTCAAAGTAGGCCTTGGCCTTGTCCGGGTCCAGGGCCAGGTCAAACATGGCGTCCCAGTCCACCTTGTGGCGGGCCTCGGACATGGCGTTGTCCCGATCCCTGGCACCGGGGATGCCCTTGGCGATGTCGGCGGCGTGGGCGGCGATCCGGCTGGCGATGATGCCCTCCTTCACGTCGCTGAGGTCCGGCAGCCGCAGATGCTCCGCCGGGGTCACATAGCACAGGAAGTCCGCGCCGCTGGCCGCCGCGATGGCGCCGCCGATGGCGGAGGTGATGTGGTCATAGCCGGGGGCGATGTCCGTCACGATGGGGCCCAGCACATAGAAGGGCGCGTTGTGGCACAGCCGCTTTTGCAGCTTCATATTGGCGGCAATCTCGTTCATGGCCATGTGGCCGGGGCCCTCCACCATGACCTGCACGTCCTTCTCCCAGGCCCGCTTTGTCAGGTTGCCCAGCTCGATCAGCTCGGAGATCTGTCCGGCGTCGGTGCTGTCGTCAATGCAGCCGGGCCGCAGGGCGTCACCCAGGCTGATGGTCACGTCGTATTCCCGCAGGATTTCCAGCACCTCATCGTAATGCTCGTAGAAGGGGTTCTCGTTGCCGGTCATCGTCATCCAGGCAAACAGCAGAGAGCCGCCCCGGGAGACGATGTTCATCCGCCGCTTGTCCCGCATGAAGGCCTCCACGGCGCGGCGGTTGATACCGGCGTGGATGGTCATAAAGTCCACGCCCTCTTCGGCATGGGCCCGGATGACCCGCAGGAAGTCCTCCGCCGTGATTTCCAGCAGATCCTTTTCCAGATAGCCGATGGCATCGTACATGGGGACGGTGCCGATCATGGCGGGGGATTTGGCAATCAGCTCCCGGCGGAAGGTGTTGGTCTTGCCGTAGTTGCTCAGGTCCATAATGGCCTCGGCCCCGAACTTCAGAGCCAGATCCACCTTCTGCATTTCCACGCCGTAGTCCTTGCAGTCGCCGGAGATGCCCAGATTCACGTTGATCTTGGTGCGCAGGCCCGTGCCGATGCCCTCGGCGGAGATGGAGGTGTGGTTCACGTTGCAGGGGATGGCCACCTGCCCGCAGGCCACCAGCTCCCGCAGCTTTTCGGCCTCCATGGCTTCCTTCTTTGCCACCAGCTCCATTTCGGGGGTGATGATGCCCTTTTTGGCGGCTTCCATCTGTGTTTTATAGTTTCTCATGGTATACAAGTCCTTTCCAAATTTCAATGTAGTTCACCGGCGAACCGGCTGTTTATATCAAAGGCGTGGTTCATGGGGCCGCTGCCCTTTCCCAGATCCAGCATGGCGGTCAGCGCACCGGATATGTATTCCTTCGCCCGCTGCACCGAGGTCGCCAGGTCATAGCCCTTTGCCAGATTGGCGGCGATGGCGCTGGAGAGGGTGCAGCCGGTGCCGTGGGTGTTGGAGGTTTGGATTCGCTTGCCCAAAAACCACCGGGCCTGCCCCTTTGCGTAGAGCAGGTCATTGGCATCGTTGACGCTGTGGCCCCCCTTGCAGAGTACGGCGCAGCCATAGCGGTCGCCAATGACCCTGGCGGCTTTGACCATATCCGCCTCGCCGCCAATGGGGATGCCCGACAGCACCTCCGCCTCCGGGATGTTGGGGGTCACCAGGGTGGCCAGGGGCAGCAGCTCCCGCTTCAGGGCGGCGATGGCGCTGGTTTCCATGAGGCTTGCACCGCTGGTGGCCACCATGACGGGGTCCACCACGATGTTTTCCGCGCCGTAGAACCGGAGCCGTTCCCCGATGGCCTCCACCAGACCGGCCGAGGCCACCATGCCGATTTTCACGGAATCGGGTCGAATGTCCTGGAACACCGCGTCGATTTGCTGACGCAGAAATTCCGGAGTTACCTCCATAATGGCCGACACGCCGGTTGTGTTCTGGGCCGTCAGAGCGGTGAGGGCGCTCATGGCATAGACGCCATTTAGGGTCATCGTTTTCAGATCCGCTTGCATACCGGCGCCTCCGCAGGAATCACTTCCCGCGATTGATAATGCAGTTTTCATTGCGTTTCTCCCTTCGGTGCATGATCGCTTACGCTTGCAGCCACTGTAGGGGAGGGTCATGACCCTCCCGGCGGCAGGTACCGGAATTAACAAACATATTTTGGCGAATCCGCAGGGAGTTTGGCTCAAATTCGCCGAAATGCGGCACAAATTGTTTTTGCGTACTGCCGGGAGGGTCATGACCCTCCCCTACAGTGGGTGTTGCGAAGAACGATTATTTTGCCGCCTTTTGAGAGTCCGGCTGCGTTATGTCGATAAGCATTTCACATTTTGAAGAATCAGAGCGAGGTCACTCTGATGGCTTCCGATTTCAGTTTCGCGGCGGCGTGGCGGATGTCCTGAGCCCCGAACAGGGCGGATACCACCGCGATGCCGGCCATACCGCCGCCTGTGAGCTGCCCCAGGTTTTCCGTGGTGATGCCACCGATGGCCACCGCCGGAATGGATACGCTGGCGCAGATTTCCCGCAGCTTCTCCGTGGTAATGCGGATGGCGGCTTTCTTCGTGGGGGAGGGGAAGACGGCTCCCACCCCCAGATAGTCCGCCCCGGCAGCCTCCGCCGCCCGGGCCTGGGCCACGGTCTTGGCGGTGGCGCCGATGATGAAGTCCCTGCCCACACGACGGCGGATTTCCGCCACGGGGGCGTCCTCGATTCCGACGTGGACGCCGTCAGCCCCGGATTTCAGGGCCACCTCCACGTTGTCGTTGATGATGAGGGGTACGCCGTATTTTTGGCACAGCTCCCGGATTTCCTGAGCCTCCCGGATGAAAGCCTCCTCATCCAGATGCTTTTCCCGGAGCTGCACCATGGTCACGCCTCCCAGAAGCGCGGCTTCGATTTGCTCCTGTAGCGTCTGTCTGCCCACCCAGGCCCGGTCCGTCACCGCGTATAAAAGCAGACTGTTTTTGTCAAAGGCCATGGTTTTTCCTCCCCTTCTAAAATATTGTAACCGTTCAGTGGTAGTCGCAAAGTATGGGCGTTTTCGTCGGTGCTTACCGTAGGGGAGGGTCATGACCCTCCCGGCGGCAGGCACCGGATTTCCGAGCAAATTTGGGCGAATCCGCCGGGAGTTTTGTTTGTATTCGCCGAAACACAGCACAAATTGTTATTGCGTACTGCCGGGAGGGTCATGACCCTCCCCTACATTTGGGAGTATGCAGGGCGATTATTTTTGGAAATTCTTTAAGAAGGCCGCCGGGTTCGGGCACTGCATGAGGCCGCTCATGACGCAGCCGCCCGCCGCACCTGTTTCCCGAACCGCCGCTATGTTTTCCGGCCCGATGCCCCCGATGGCGTACACCGGGATGGTTACGGCTTCGCATACCTCCCGCAGGAAGGACAGCCCCCGGCCGGGCAGGCCCCGTTTGCAGTCCGTGTCAAAGACATGACCGGCGGTGATGTAGGCGCAGCCCAGCTTCTCCGCCTCCCGGGCCTCCCCGGGGCTGTGGCAGGAGGCCCCAATATGGGAAAACCGGGCCTTCTGTTCCTTTGTTAAATTCCTGAGAACCGGCAGCGGCAGATGGATGGACGATGCCCCCAGGTCTATGGCGGCGTTTACAAAGGTGTGGAGGATGCAGGGCGTCTCATGCACCCGGCAAAGCTCCATGACCCGCGCCGCAAGACACCGGTATTCCCCTTGGGACAGGTCCTTTTCCCGCAGAATGATCCCCGCCGGATGGGCTGCCGCGATTTCCTCCAGCCGCGTCAGGAAATCCCCCCGGCACAGGCTTCTGTTGGTGACGCACAGAATGTCAGACATAGAGATAGTCGTTCAGGACCGGCTGAAGCCCCTGGGCGGCCATGTCGCCATACATTTTGTCCAGGCTCCGGCCGTCGTCGATTTCGAACTGCTCGTCGCCCTGGGCACCGTCCGACTCCTTTCCCGTGTATTTGCTCTCATGGTCCCCGATGCCGGTGGAGACACCGGCGGAGACCTTGGTGGCGGCAATCTTCACGATTCCGTTGCGGAACTCCGCGCTCTCCCGGGAGGAAACCGTGATTCCCACATAGGGCAGGAAAATCCGGTAGGCGCAGAGAATCTGGCAAAGCTGCCGCTCGCCTACGTCCAGGGGATTGATTTTCTCGTTGTTGATGATGGGCCGCAGCCGGGGGCAGGACAGGGACATCTCGGCGTGGGGATATTTCCGCTGCAAATAGTACACATGCAGCGCGCTGGCCAGGGCGTCCTTCCGGAAGTCTGAAAGACCCAGCAGGGCGGAGAAGGCCACGCCCCGCATACCGCCCCGCAGGGCTCGCTCCTGGGCGTCGAACCGGTAGGGCCAGACCCGCTTGTGGCCCAAAAGATGGAGCTTCTCATACTTGTCCGTGTCGTAGGTCTCCTGGAACACGGTCACATAGTCCGCGCCGCATTCATGGAGATACCGGTATTCCTCCGTGTTGACCGGGTAAATTTCCAGCCCCACCATGCGGAAATACTTCCGGGCCAGCTTGCAGGCTTCGCCGATGTAGGCTACGTCGCTTTTGGCCCTGCTTTCGCCGGTGAGGATGAGAATTTCCTCCATGCCGGAATCGGCAATGACCCGCATCTCGTGCTCGATCTGCTCCATGGTCAGCTTCATGCGGTTGATGTGGTTGTAGCAGTTGAAGCCGCAGTAGACGCAGTAGTTTTCACAATAATTCGCTATGTACAGCGGGGTGAACAGGTACACCGTGTTGCCGAAGTGCTTGCCGGTCTCCGCTCTGGCCCGCTGGGCCATCTGCTCCAGATAGCCCTCCGCCGCCGGGGAAAGCAGAGCCTTGAAATCCTCGATGGAGCAGGTCTCATGCTCCAGGGCGGCCTTCACGTCCTTTGCCGTATATTTGGAGTAGTCAAAGGACCGCATCTGGTCCATCACCTTTTGGCAGATGTCGGACTGAATCTGCTCCATGCCGGGCAAATATTCCATGTGGTTTGTCCGGGAGCCGGGGTCACTCTCCAGCCGGTGCTTCTTCTCCAGAGCCGCCGGGGACAGGTATTCCGAATCCACAAAGAACTGATTTTCCATAACGTCCACCTCTTAGTCCCGGAGAAAGCCGGTGAGGGGGTCGGAGGCGGAGGCGCCCCGGGTCAGGACTCTGCCCAGGCCCGACAGGTATGCCTTGCGCCCCGCCTCGATGGCCTGACGGAAGGCCGAAGCCATGAGGGGCAGGTCTCCGGCGGTAGCCAGGGCGGTGTTTGCCATGATGGCGGCGGCGCCCATCTCCATGGCCTCGCAGGCCTGGGAGGGACGGCCGATTCCCGCGTCCACAATGACGGGAAGCTCCGTCTCATCGATGAGAATCTGGATAAATTCCTTTGTGGCAAGGCCCTTGTTGGAGCCGATGGGGGAGGCCAGAGGCATGATGGCAGCCGCGCCGGCGTCCTCCAGAGCCCGGGCGGCGTAGAGGTCGGGGTACATGTAGGGCATCACCACGAAGCCCTCTTTTGCAAGAATCTCCGTGGCCCTGACGGTCTCCTGATTGTCCGGCAGGAGATACTTGGAGTCCCGCATGATTTCGATTTTCACAAAGTCGCCGCAGCCTAGCTCCCTTGCCAGCCGGGCAATGCGGACGGCCTCTTCGGCGTTCCGCGCGCCGGAGGTGTTGGGAAGCAGGGTGACACCCTTGGGAATGTAGTCCAGAATGCTCTCCTGGTCCCTGGTGTTGGCCCGGCGCACCGCCAGGGTGATGATCTCCGCCCCGGCATCCCGGACCGCAGCCTCGATCAGGCTCAGGGAATACTTGCCGGAGCCCAGAATGAAGCGGGACTGAAATTCGTGGCCGCCCAGGACCAGCTTGTCGTTTTTTTGCATAAAATGTTCCTTCTTTCGTAACTGTTCAGTGGTAGCCGGAAAATATGGAATCCATAAGCATTTTCGTTGGTGCTTACTGTAGGGGAGGGTCATGACCCTCCCGGCAGACCGCACCGATTGTATTGCGCACCGATGCGAACTCGTAATACTTTGCGTTTTGCCGATTCCGCTCTGTCTCGCCCGGTTGCGGGAGGGTCATGACCCTCCCCTACCTTCTGTGGGTTAAGCGTCGTATTGCGCTCCCAGAATGCGCAGAACCATGTGGGCCTGATGGGCGGCGCACAGCATGACCCGGGAGGACACCAGGCTGGTGCTCTGGGCCACCTCGCTGACTCCGTCGCCGCACAGGTAGAAGCGGCTTGTTACCCGTCTGGTCCGGATTTCGTTGCCGGAGCTGAAGCCCGCCATACCGGAGGCGGCCACCAGGTACTTGTCCGGCATGGTTTCCAGAACGAGGTTGACCAGCATGGCCTTGGCTTCGGCATTGTCGAAGGCCTCGCAGATGACGTCGGCGGAGGAAAGCAAAGTCCCCAAATTGTCCTCGGTAATCCGGACCGTGTGGGTCTCCAATTGCACATAGGGGGCGATTTCCAGCAGATTTTCCCTGAGGGCCTCGGTTTTGGGGCGGCCCACCTGGCAGACCTTGTACTGCTGCCGGTGGAGGTTGGTAACGTCCACCCGGTCAAAATCCAGGAGAATCAGCTTCCCCACACCGGCCCGGGCCAGACTGACCGCGATGTTGGAGCCCAGCCCTCCCAGGCCGCATATGGCCACCGTGGCATGGGCAAACTTCTCTGTCAGCTCCTTGCCCTGCCGCTGCTCCAGAGCCTTGCGCATATCCTCCCTTGTGACCATGTCAGCCGCCTCCCACAAAGCTGACCACCTCCAGCACGTCGCAGTCCTCCAGCACCGTCCGGTCGTACAGGGATTTGGGGACAATTTCCCCGTTGCGCTCCACGGCGATGCGCTTCGGGTCGTAGCTGGTGGTAGCCAGATAGGCCGCCACGGTCTGCCCTGATACATCAAGGTCCGTTCCGTTGATTTTTACCATGGGATTTCCCTCCAATTCATAGAAAAAGAAGCTGCCGATTTGGCAGCTTCCCGTTTTCACGTTACATCCCTACGTTGGCATTATCCAAATCAGGTTCCTGGGTCGAAGGTCCTACCTTCCTCTCAGCCTGTCCTACAAGCTCCCCGTTTATTCGATTGTCGGCTGTTATTATACAACGCCCCGCCCCACAATGCAAGCCCTTTCCGAAAAGAATCGCACCCCACC
>JBJDYK010000132.1:0-7439 GCA_051867275.1 Faecousia sp. | reverse complement strand
CGGGAGGGTCATGACCCTCCCCTACGGGTGCAGTGCTATAAATTTCCGTTTGTCGATACACCGGGTTAAAAAATCCGGAGCCGGATTTGTCCGGCTCCGGAAAGAATTGCTTACAGTCCCTTGTAGACGGCGGTCATGGCCTTCATGGTCATGTAGCAGTCGTACTTGCTGACCAGCTCCCAGGGAGCGTGCATGCACAGCACGGGCACACCGGCGTCCACGGTGACGATGTTCCGGTTAGCCATGTAGGCAGCCACGGTGCCGCCGCCGCCCTGGTCCACCTTGCCCAGGGTAGCAGCCTGCCAGACAACGCCGTTGGCCTCAAAAAGGCTGCGGACGTAGCCCATGGCCTCGGCGGCAGCGTCGGAGGCGCCGCCCTTGCCCCGGGAACCGGTGTACTTGCAGATGCCCACGCCGTAGTTGAGCCGGGAGTTGTTCCGCTTGTCGCAGGTCTCGGCGAAGTTGGGGTCGAAGGCATTGGTCACGTCGGCGGACAGGCAGAAGGAGTTCTCGAAGCAGTGCAGCAGGCTCACGTTCTGGCTGTCGCACAGGTCGGCCATGAAGCTCTCGAAGCACTGGGACTGCATGCCGGAGATGCCCACGGAGCCGATTTCCTCCTTGTCGGCCAGGACGCAGACGGCGGTGCGGTCGGGGGTCTCCAGGCTCAGGATGGGCAGCAGAGCGGCGAAGGAGCAGACCCGGTCGTCATGGCCGTAGGCACCCAGCAGGCTCCGGTCCAGACCCACCTCCCGGGCCTTGCCGGCGGGAACGATGGTCAGCTCGGCGGAGAGGAAGTCCTCTTCGATGAGGCCGTACTTCTCGTTCAGCAGGTTCATGACGGCCAGCTTCACCCGATCGGCACCGTCGTCGCCGGACAGAGGCGCGGTGCCCAGAATTACGTTGAGCTGCTCGCCGGTGATACCCTCGGCCAGGGGCTTCTTCATCTGGTCGGCGGACAGGTGGACCAGCAGATCGGAGACGCAGACCACGGGGTCGGTGTCGTCCTCGCCGATGGTGACGGTGATAACCTCACCGTTCTTCTTGTAGACAACGCCATGGATGGCCAGGGGAATGGCGGTCCACTGGTACTTCTTGATACCGCCGTAGTAGTGGGTTTTGAAGTAGGCGATTTCGGAATCCTCGTACAGGGGGTTGGGCTTCACATCCATCCGGGGGCTGTCGATGTGGGCGGCGGTGATGTTGGCGCCCAGGGCCAGGGACTTGTTGCCCACCACGGCCAGCATGATGCTCTTGCCACGGTTGTTGCGGTAGACCTTGTCGCCGGGCTTCAGGTCCATACCGGCCACCAGGGGCTTAAAGCCGGCCTTCTCGGCGGCGGCCACGGTGTAGGTCACGGCCTCCCGCTCGGTCTTGGCCGCGTCCATGAAGGCGCAGTAGGCCTTGCAGTAGTCCTCCATTTCCTGCTTCTGGGCCTCGGTCAGCAGATCGTAGCCGTTCTTCGGCTGGAAAAGCAGCTTTTCGCGGAGCGTTTCGTTGTTCATTGGGGGGTTCCTCCTTATGTTTGATTTTTGGGATTATGTCATGTCTCCGCCGGTGAACCGGCGTGGCGGGGATTACGTTTTGGTTTTCAAATGGAATTTATTGGTTGCCTGTAGGGCGGGGGACAGCCAGCGCCGGGCAGCTGCAAATCCGCAGGCAGCTCCGGCAATCCGCAAAACGGGCGATCACTGTTAAAAATGCGTATTTTACATTACTGCACCGCAAAAATCGGTGCCCGGCGGGGGCATGCCCCCGCCCTACAGATGCGTATGTGAAAATTTACCCTAACCGGTTGAAAAATTGGTATGCTTTTTGATAGAAATCTGCCTCGGTGCCGTTGTTTTCCAGGGTGAACTCCGCCATGGCGGAAAAATCTTCGTTGGATTTCTGGGCGTCCAGGCGGGCTATTGCGTAGGCTTCGGTGATGTGGTCCCTGGCCATGAGCCGGGCGATCCGGGCCTCTCTGGGGGCCGTGACGGCGACCGTATGATCGCACAGCTCCGCAAGACCCCCTTCAAACAGGGCCACGGCGTCGATGGCCGCCAAGGGAGGCGGGTTTTCCAGCAGACGCAGCACCTCCCGCTTCACCGCGCCGTGGGCGATGCGGTTTAAATCCAGCAGGGCCTCCGGGTCGGAAAACACCAGACTCCCCAGCTTCTTCCGGTTCAGCTTGCCCCCCTCCACCACCCCGGGGAACCGGGCATCGATGGCGGAAAGCAATGCGCTGTCGGTGCGCAGCAATCGGTGGTAAATCTCATCGCAGTCCAGCACCAGACCACCCAAATCCCGGATTGCCCGAAGGGCCGTGGTCTTGCCGCAGCCGGAGCCCCCGGTGATGCCCACAATCATAGGTCTTCCTCCGGATCCACAATGTGGAAGGCCGCCGCCTTTTTCAGCCGGTTCTGCACCGCGTAGGCCACGCCGCCCCCCTGGGGACACCGGGCGTAGACCTTGTGAACGGCGGGGTCATCCAGAATCCGCAGGGCGGAAAACAGCCCTGCGGACAGGGTATTCACATCGTCCTCCCGCCCGTAGGCCAGGGGGTCGCAGCCTTCATACAGGGGCAGCTCCTCCTCAAAGCACAGCACCCGGTCGCCCCTTTGGAAGTGGGCCCGGATATACCGGGCGGCTTTTTCCCGGGAGCCGGAGACGATGACCACCGGTTCCTGGGGGGCATAGTGGCGGTACTTCATGCCGGGGGCCTTGACTACGGCGTCCCGGTCAATCTGAGCGGTGACGGCCCTGTCGATGACCAGGTCCCCCAGCACCGCCTGAAGCTGCTCCGGGGTGACGCCGCCGGGCCGCAGGAGCCGGGGCGGATTCTCCGTCAAATCCACGATGGTGGACTCCACACCCACGGTGCAGGGGCCGCCGTCCACGATGGCGTCGATTTTGCCGTCGTGGTCATGGAGAACGTGCTGGGCGGTGGTGGTGGAGGGCTTGCCGGAGAGATTGGCCGAGGGGGCCGCGATGGGAACCCCTGCCAGGCGAATGATTTCCCGGGTGACCTCCGTTTTGGGGCAGCGGATGGCCACGGTGGAAAGGCCACCGGTGGTTCGTTTTGGAACACAGTCGTTGGCGGGCAGCACCATGGTCAGAGGCCCCGGCCAAAACCGCTCCGCCAGACGCCAGGCACTGTCCGGAATGTCATGGCAGAACAGGGGAAGCTGCTCCGGGCCGGTGACGTGGAGGATCAGGGGATTGTCCCCGGGTCGGCCCTTGGCGACAAAGATTTTCGCCACCGCCTCCGGGTCCAGCCCGTTGGCCCCCAGGCCGTAGACCGTCTCCGTGGGCAGGGCCACCAGCCCGCCGGATTTTATGAGATTCGCCGCCACAGCCGGTGTCTCCGGCGCGGAAGCGGAAAGAAGCAAAGTTTTCATGTGTATCTCCTACGATTGGAGTGGGGAAATGCTAAAATGTACCTATTCAGTCGCATAGAGGATTTCTCAAAATGTAGGGGAGGGTCATGACCCTCCCGGCGGTAGGTGCCGGAATTTACGGACAAATTTGGGCGAATCCCCAGGAAGTTTGGTTTAAATTCGCCAAAATGCGGCATAAGTTGTTTTTGCGTACTGCCGGGAGGGTCATGACCCTCCCCTACGGACGTTCCAATTGGCTGGGGATTACTGGGCGTTTTTCAGTTTTTCGGCCTGGTCGGCGGTGGCCAGGGCGTCCATCAGCTCGTCCAGGGCGCCGTCCATAATGGCGTCGATTTTATACAGGGTCAGGCCGATGCGGTGGTCCGTCACCCGGCCCTGGGGGAAATTGTAGGTGCGGATGCGCTCGTTGCGCATACCGGTGCCCACCTGGGATTTCCGCAGACCGGTGATTTCTCCGGACACCCGGGCCTCCTCGATTTCATACAACTTGGAGGCCAGCATCCGCATACATTTCTCCCGGTTCTGCACCTGGCTCCGTTCCTCCTGGCAGGCTACCACAATGCCGGTAGGCTTGTGAATCAGGCGAACGGCGGAGGAGGTTTTGTTGACATGCTGACCGCCCGCGCCGGAGGCCCGGTAGACCTGCATCTCGATGTCCTCCGGGCGAAGCTCCACGTCCACCTCCTCCATCTCCGGCAGCACCGCCACCGTGGCGGTGGAGGTGTGAACCCGGCCCCCGGACTCCGTCTCGGGAACCCGCTGGACCCGGTGGACGCCGCTTTCAAATTTCATCCGGGACCAGGCGCCCCGGCCGTTGATTAGAAAATCCGCTTCCTTGACGCCGCCCAGCTCCGTTTCGTTGTAGTTGAGCAGCTCCACGCCCCAGCCCCGGCTTGCGGCGTACATGGAATACATTCTGAATAAGCTGTGGGCGAACAGGGCGCTCTCCTCGCCGCCTACGCCGCCGCGAATTTCCACAATGACGTTTTTCTCGTCGTTGGGGTCTTTGGGCAGCAGGAGAATCTTCAGCTCCTGCTCCAGCCGGGCCTCCTCTGCCTTGGCGGTCTGAAACTGCTCCTGGCAAAGCTCCTTCATCTCCGGGTCCGTCTCACCGGCCAGAAGCTCCCGGGCCTCCTGCTGCTCGGCCTGGGCGCGGCGCAGGGCGTGATAGGCCTCCACGATAGGCTCCAGGTCATTCTTTTCCTTCAGCAGCTTGGCGGCCTTCCCGGGGTCCGCGTAAAAATCCGGCTGCTCCGCCTTGGCGCACAGCTCCTCGTAGCGGTTGGCCACCGCCTGCAATTTTTCCAGCATATTGCAACCTCGTAAACCTGTGATTTTCTGTATTGTACCAGAAAAACGGGGAAAAGTAAAGCGAAAGCCACAGAAAGTCCAAATAATGGGCTTCCTTTTTTCCTGCCGTCACGGTACATAAGGGGGAGGAACCGGTTATGAGAAGATGGATTGCAATTTTACTGGCGCTGGTTCTGGGGCTGGGAACCACCGCCCGGGGGGCGGAGGAAAAATATGTGGCCCTGACCTTTGACGACGGGCCTTCGGGCCGGTTTACGCGGCATCTGCTGGAGGGGCTGGAGGAACGGCAAGCTGTCGCCACCTTTTTTCTGTGCGGCTACCGGCTGGAGCAGTACCCCGACTTGGCCGGAGAAATTCTGGATAAGGGCCACGAGATCGGCCACCACGGCTACAGTCACGACGCCATGAACGCCATGAGCCGTTCCTCTCTGGAGAGGGAGCTGACCCGGACGGAGGAAATTCTTCTGGAGCAAACGGGGCAGACCCCCAGGCTGCTGCGTCCCCCCGGGGGCTGCTGCAACGACCTGGTTCGGGAGCTGGCCCGGAATCACGGCCTGGCCCTGGTGACCTGGTCCGTGGACCCCAGGGACTGGGCCACCGGCAACCGGGACGCCATTGTCCGGTCGGTGGTGGAACGGGCCGGGGACGGAGACATCATTCTGCTCCACGATATGTCCGACAGCTCCGTGGACGCGGCCCTGGAGATTGTGGACCGGCTCCAAAGCCAGGGCTTTCGCTTTGTCACCGTGTCCCAACTGGCGGCCCTCCGTGGCGACGCCCCCCAGGCCGGGTGCGTCTACACCGCCTTCCCGCCTTGACAAAGCTTGGCATTTATTACACCGCCTGTAGGGGAGGGTCATGACCCTCCCGGCGGCAGGCACCGGAATTTACAAATAAATCCGGGCGAATCCGCAGGGAGTTTGACTCGAATTCGCCGGAACATGGTGTAATTTGTTTTTGCACACTGCCGGGAGGGTCATGACCCTCCCCTACAGTGGGTGTAAACGAAAGATGACAATGGGAATAAAAAGCGGCTGCCTCACGGAGAGGCAGCCATTTGGGGGTTTTTACACGGCCTCCCGGACGATGACGAAGCCGTCTACCAGGTTGGCTTCCTCCAGGGTGCCCTCGATGGCCACCTGGCGGTCCATCAGGTCCGTCAGGATCACCATGCCGTCCTTGCATTCCAGCCGCATGACATTCTTCATCACCACGGCCTCCGGGGTCTTACTGTTCTTATACACGGTGGAAAGACACATGGAACTTCCTCCTTATGCCAGGGATTGCAGCACCGCGGTCAGCCGCAGGTTGCCCTTCTCAAAGTCGGACACCGCCAGCATCACCTGCTCATAGGCGGTGTGCTGACCGGCCTTCTCCAGCTCCTTGGCCAGATTGGCCAGCTCCTGGGCATGGGCGGCGTTGTGGCCTGCCATATACTTCATGAGGGCCGTCAGCTCCTCCATGGGCGTATGCTGGCAGCCGCCGCAGGAGGCGCAGTCGGAGCCGCTGCAATGCTCCTCATGCTCGTGGGTATGGGGCTGGTCGCCGTGGTCGTGGGTATGGGTGTAGCTGTGCTCATGGGGATGCTCGTCTCCATGGGTGTGGTCGTGATGGTCGTGTTCGTGGTCGTGGGGATGGGTATGGGTGTAGGTGTGGGTGTGGCTCTGACCGCCGCCCACATGGTCATGATCCAGATGCATGATAGCATACCTCCTTTATTTTTTTCTATTATACCGCAGCAGGACACCAATGTCAAAGGAAGAATCTTCATATCTATTCAGTCGTTTGAAAAAAGATGCCGGAATTGATTGCTTTGCACCGCACCAACTGTAGGGCGGGGTCATGACCCCGCCCTACAGCAGGTGCCAACAAAAACGCACATGAATTCCGTATTATTCGACTTAGACTGAACAGTACCATTTTTTATTCTTTATTCTCTATTCTTTCTTCTTTATAATCTACAAAAAAATATCCCCCTCCCCTTGCGCAGCCATTCGGAACCTGATATAATGTAGAAAAACCACCGGAAACGAGGTCTGGCCTATGGCTGAGAATCACGAACACGACCATGAATATCTCCACGCCCATGGCATCGCCCACAGCCATGGTCACGTTCATCAGCATCAGAAGGCGGTCATTAACCGTCTGGCCCGGGCCATCGGCCACCTGGAGAAGGTGAAACGGATGGTGGAAGCCGGGGAGGACTGCTCCGATGTGCTGGTGCAGCTTGCCGCCGTCCGGGCCGCCCTGGACAACACCGGCAAGGTGATTCTCCAGGACCATATGCGCCACTGCATGGTGGACGCCGTGGCCGCCGGGGACACCGCTGCCATTGAGGACCTGTGCCAGGCGGTGGACAAGTTTATTCGATGAGGTGACGCTATGGATCTGAAAACCTGCCGGACCATCATCCGGGTCATTTACGCGGTGTGTATCATTTTGATATTGGGGGCATTGCTCCAGGGTAGGGGCACCCTGTTTTACATCCTCATGGGCGCGGCCATGGCCCTTGCCCTGTTTGTGGGCGTTTTCCGCATGAAATTCTGGCGCTGCCCCAAATGCGGCGCCATGCTGCCCAACTCCGGCTCCATCCGGTGCCAGCAGTGCCACTGGTCCCTGCCTGATAACCGAAGACTTTAAAAAGACCCCCCATTGCGCGCAATGGGGGGTTGGCTTTGCTTAATACCAAAATCGGCGAATAACTGTTTCGGATTGCACTCCACTGTAGGGGAGGGTCATGACCCTCCC
>JBJDYK010000131.1:0-33454 GCA_051867275.1 Faecousia sp. | reverse complement strand
GTTTTGGGAGCCAATGTGACAAAATTGTAATGGTAATCCCGGTCAGCAGGTGCTATGATATAGAAAAATGGGAGGTGCTGCCATGGACCGGCTGCTTTTGACGGAGGACGACCCCACCATCGTGCGGATGCTGGGAACTTTTTTAAAGGAAGAGGGCTTCCATGTTTTGTCGGTTCCCGGACAGCGGGACGCGGTGGAGGCCATGGATCGGGAGAATTTTGATTTGGCCCTGGTGGATATTTCCCTGGCCGACGGAAACGGATTCGCAGTCTGCGCCGCTGCCAAGGAGCGTGGCATTCCTGTCATTTTCCTGACGGCCTCCGGCGATGAATATTCCGTGGTCACCGGTCTGGACATGGGAGCCGATGACTACATTGCCAAGCCCTTCCGGCCCCGGGAGCTGGTATCCCGGATTCGCAGCGTTCTGCGCCGGGCCGGGAAACGTCAGAGTGTGATTCCCTTAGGGGATCTGCTGGTGGACACGGACAAAGGCGTGGTCACCCGAAACGGCAGCGATATTTTTCTGTCCGCCCTGGAGTACAGGCTGCTGCTGGTATTTCTGGGAAACCGGGGACAGGTCCTCACCCGCTCCAGACTGCTGGAGGAGATCTGGGACAGCGCCGGGGACTTTGTGGGGGACAACACCCTGACCGTGTACATCAAACGCCTGCGGGAAAAAATTGAGCCGGACCCTCAGAACCCCACACTGATTCGCACGGTCCGGGGACTGGGCTACCGGCTGGAGGGCTGAAACATGCTGTTTCGAAATCGGGAGGTCCGTCTGGAAACAGTTATCTCCCTGTGTCTGGTACTAGCCTCCGCTTCTCTGGGGCTTCTGATCTGGGGCCCTCCGGGTCTGTTGATGGGAGCCGTTTGTCTGGTGCTGAGTGCCGTACATCTATTCTTTACGCTTCGGCGTTATGATCGTATTCGGCGCCTGAGTCTGGATTTGGATGCGCTGCTACACAATGGAACCTCACTGGAAATTCAGGACTACGCCGAAGGCGAGTTGGAAGTTCTGACCAGTCAGATTCAAAAAATGACACTCCGGTTGACGGAGGCTGCTGAAACGCTCCAGGCGGAAAAGCTACGGCTGGCAGACTCCATGGCGGACATCTCCCATCAGCTTCGCACCCCCTTAACAGCCATGAATCTCACCGTGTCCCTGCTGGCAGTGCCGGATGTAACGAGCGAAAGACGGCAGGAGCTGACCCGGGAGCTGCGCAGGCTTCTATCCAGAACGGACTGGCTGGTGGATTCCCTTTTAAAGCTGTCCAAGCTGGACGCCGGTACGGTGGAACTGACCAAAGAGCAGATTTCCGTTTCCCAACTGGTGCAGCGGGCGGCGGCTCCCCTGGCCATTCCCATGGAACTGCGGGAACAGCGTCTTCTTGTAGATGTTGGGGACGCAGCCTTTACGGGAGACCTGGTCTGGACCGCAGAGGCTCTGGGGAATATTCTAAAAAACTGCATGGAGCATACCCCCGCCGGAGGCACCGTCACCGTTCGTGCCAGGAGTACGGCCCTGTATACCCAAATTACCGTGGAGGACACCGGCCCTGGCATTGATCCCAGGGACCTGCCCCATCTGTTTGAGCGGTTCTACAAGGGCGCAGGAGCCTCCGAGGACAGCTTTGGCATTGGGCTTGCTCTGGCCAGAACCATCGTAACATCCCAGAACGGAACGCTGCAGGCGGCCAACACGCCCACAGGCGCCCAGTTTATCCTCAAATTCTATCACCAGGTAATATGACAAAACTGTCACCTATGGGTCACTCCCCTGTCACCCAGGCTTTGTATACTGTCCCCATCTGAACCACAGGAGGTAATTACTATGGAACTGCTCCGTGTAGAGCATCTGTCCAAAATTTATGGCAATGGCGAAAACGAAGTCCGGGCATTGGATGATGTGTCTTTTACCATTGAAAAGGGCCAGTTTGTGGCCATTATCGGCCCCTCCGGCTCCGGTAAGTCTACCCTTCTTCACATTCTGGGCGGCGTGGACCGGCCCACCTCCGGGAAGGTTTTCCTGGAGGGGCAGGATGTCTACGCCCAGAATGACGATAGACTGGCTATCTTCCGCCGCCGTCAGGTGGGCCTCATCTATCAGTTTTACAACCTGATTCCCGTTCTGAATGTCCGGGAGAATATGACCCTCCCCGTCCTCATGGACGGGCGGCCTGTGAACAGGGAGCGATTGGAGGATCTGTTGGACACCCTGGGCTTAAGAGGCCGGGAGAACCACCTGCCCAATCAGCTCTCCGGGGGCCAGCAGCAGCGGGTGTCCATTGGCCGGGCTCTCATGAACGCTCCGGCGGTGGTACTGGCCGACGAGCCCACCGGCAACCTGGACTCCAAAAACAGCCAGGAAATCGTGGAGCTGCTGAAGCACTCCAACCGGAAGTACGGCCAGACCCTCATCGTCATCACCCACGACGAGTCCATCGCCCTGCAGGCGGACCGGATTCTCACCATGGAGGACGGACATATCACCCGGGATGAGGTGATTCGGGCATGAACATTCTGAACAAGGTCACATGGAAGGCCATGTGGCGCAACCGCACCCGAACCCTTGTAACCATTGCGGGCATTGTTCTGTCCGCTGCCATGTTCTGCGCCGTCACCACCCTGGCTGTCAGCCTGCAGGACTTTCTCATTCGCGGCCAGGTTTATAAGGACGGTGACTATTTCATCCAGTTTGACTATTCCTCCGACCGGGAGCTTTCCGCTCTGAAGCAGGACAAGGCAGTCACCCAGGTGGCCGATTACCAGGCTCTGGGCTTCGTGAATTTACAGGAGAAGCCGTCCCATTATGGCAGCTATCTAGTAGCAGCCTGCGACCAAACCTTTTTTAACTCCATGCCGGTTCATCTGCAAAAGGGCCGTCTGCCTGAAAACAGCAGCGAAATTCTGGTGCCTGACCAGGCAGTCAGTTCCCTGGAGCAATACGCCTCCGCCCCCCAGCTTGGAGAAGCACTGACGCTGGATGTGGTGAGCAATTTTAGCTTCAGTGGCGACAGCGCTCCGGAAGTGGAGGACCAACCCTTCACAAAGCAATACACCGTGGTGGGCATCTATGAAGGGGAGTATTACAACGATTATGACCTGTGTCTCCAATCCTTCCTGACGGTGGCCGATGGCAAGCAGGAGCCTGCCCTGTGGCACCGGCTTTTTGCCAAAACCGTTTCTCCCGAGGATGCCCTTGACATGGAATGCTACGGTCCCATGTCCCAACCCAACTATAATCTGCTCCGGCTCTACGGCACCACTGCCTACGGCAACTACAACCGGGTCTTCATTTCCATCGTGCTGATTCTCATTGCCATCATCATGGTGGGCTCCGTCAGCCTGATTTACAACGCCTTCTCCATTTCGGTCTCCGAGCGGACCAAGCAATTTGGACTGCTGTCCAGCATCGGTGCCACCCGGCGTCAGCTTCGCCGGTCCGTGTTCTTTGAGGCGGGAGCTCTGTGTCTTGTGGGCATTCCCCTGGGGCTTCTGTGCGGCTGGGGCGGCATTGCGGTGGTCCTAAGTCTGCTGGGAAGCACCGTTGACTGGCTGTTCTCCTTCGGCATCAACCATGCCGTCACCCTGCGGGCGGTTCTCTCCCCTGTGGCCCTCCTGGGAGCGGCAGCCGTTTCCATGCTGACCATTCTGATTTCCGCCTGGATTCCCGCACGGCGGGCTACCAGAATCACCCCCATGGATGCCATTCGTCAGACCGGTGACTACAAAACCGGCCGCAAGGATGTAAAGGTAGGGAAACTGACCTACAAGGTTTTCGGGCTTCCCGGTGTTCTGGCCAAGAAATACTACAAGACCAGCAGAAAGAAGTACCGGGCAACGGTGATCTCCCTGACGGTCAGCATCATCCTGTTCCTGTCCGCCACCACCTTTGCCACCACACTGCGCAGTGCAAGCCATAACGCCAGTAACGTAGAGAACTTTGATATTGTCTGCGAAAGTGACAATGCGGCCACCTTGGACACCCTTCGCAATCAGCCCGGTGTATCCAAATCCGCCTATGTATGCGAGAGTTCGTGTAAAACGCTTCTGACAGAGGAGCAGCTCACGCCGGAGTACCGCCATTCCTGGGAGAGCGGGGCACTTGCTTACTATGACAGCGGTGATCGGCTCTTGCCCATCATCACAATCCACTATCTGGAGGATGCGGTTCTGGAACAATTCCTGAAGGAGCAGAAGCTGGACCCCGCCCCCTACCTGAACCCAGAGGATCCCCTGGCCCTGGTGTGCCAGAAAAAGCTGACTGCCTATTTAATGGATGCACAGACCGGGGAAAGGACCCGGAAGGTTGAGCAGTTCCACCCCTTAGCGGAGGATGCAGGCGTGATTCCACTCTATCCTTTTGAGGTTCCGGAGGAGCTGTTGGACCCCTACCCGCCTGAGGATTTCTATTTCTCCTGCAACATGGTCCTTTCCGAAAGTGGAGAACCTATGCTGGAGCTGGAGACGTGGCCGCTGGATGCGTACGGAGATGCCATTGAGGAGCAGTACCGGGTGCTGTATTACCGCATCGTAATGGAGGGTGGCCAGGTAGCCTACTATCCCTATGACCCGGAAACCGACACCATGGACGACTGCCCCGCCGCCACCATGGAGTTGAAGGGCAGGGATCATCTTCGTCTGGGCGCAAGGATCGAAACATTGCCCTATGGTATTTCCCAGTCGGCTTTCTCCGGCAGCAACCTGGCGGTAATTCTGCCCCTGTCTTCCTGGAAGGGCAGTGATTTCTGCCCAAGCCTGTCTCTGTCGGTCTCAGACTACCAGGGTGTGCTGAACTATTTGGACTCCCCCGCCTGCGACAACGTTTCCTACGGCGACTATCTGGCGGAGCAGGAAAACGCCCGGGGAATTCTGCTGATGGTGAATGTATTCTCCTATGGCTTCATCATTCTGATCTCCCTCATCTCCGCTGCCAACGTGTTCAACACCATCTCCACCAACATCGCCCTGCGGCGGCGGGATTTCGGTATACTGAGAAGCGTGGGTCTGCGGGGCAAGGAGCTGTACCGGATGATGGACTTCGAATGTCTGATCTATGGCTCCAAAGCCCTGTTGCTGGGACTACCCATGGGTATTCTTTGCAGCTACGGCATCCACAAATCCTTCGGCACCTTGTACGAATACAACCCCTTCACCATTCCCTGGCTGCCTCTGGCCATTGCAGCCGGAAGCGTGTTCCTGGTGGTCTTTGCCAGTATGCTCTACGCCGTGACCAAGCTCCGGAAGGATAATCCCATCGATGCCATCCGGGCGGAAAATCTGTAAACAAATCCGGCGGGGAACCATCCCCGCCGGATTTATTTACGATTTCAAATCAGTTCGTACCTATTCAGTCGCATAAAGGATTTCTCAAAATGTAGGGGAGGGTCATGACCCTCCCGGCGGCAGGCACCGGAATTTGTGGCCAAATTTGGGCGAATCCGCAGGGAGTTTGGTTCGAATTCGCCGAAATGCGGTACGAATTGCTTTTGCGTACTGCCGGGAGGGTCATGACCCTCCCCTACAGTAGGTGTTGCAAAGAGCAATTTTTAAACTGCCTTTCGAAAGCCTGACTGCGACTGAACAGTTACATCAGTTCTTCGAATTCGCCCAAGCGTTCGCGCGATATTGTGCCAACCGCCGGGCCGGATATATCCGGCCCCTACAGATTACTATGGGCCGGTTAATACGGTGTTTCCGTCAAAGAGCAGGACGCCGTAGCCGTTTCCCATGGTGCCGCCCTGTTCAAAGTAGCGCAGGAAATTGCGGCGCAGAGCGGTGTCCGCCGGTGCGCCTCTCCAGGATTCGTCATAAAACCGATTGAAAATCCGCCAGAAATCACTGTTTTTCTCGTCAGGCTCCCAATGGGTCACTTGGAACAGGTCATAGAATTTCCGCAGATTGGAGTCCTCCGGAAAAACCCCATAGTGGGGTGGGTACAGAAGCCAGGAGTGGCAGATGACCACCAGCTTGCCGTCCCGCAGCTCGTCCCGGTAGAAATCATAGGCCCGCCCAAGGGATTCCAGCACTGACTGTGTGGTCAGGGGGCTGCCGGATGGGATGTGGCAGTTCACCACCTGGTCTCCCCTGCGGACGATTCCCCCATAATCCTCTCCCGGATAGGGCTTATGCTCAAACTCCAGCCTTCCAAGGCGGAACCGTTGCAGCGTAAAGAAGCCCCGATACCAGTATGCCACAAAGTTCCCCCACAGGTCGTGGACAGCCTTGCATTCCATCAGCTTACTCCGCAGGTCCGACATGGTTTCCCAGAGCAGTTCCTCCGGCAGACCGGCGTTCCGGTACGCCTCCCGCAGCCACGGGATACAGAACAGCAAGAATACCATATCCACGGTATAGCGATGGATGCCGGTTTCCTCAGAAACACGACGGAGCAGCTCCGTATGCGCCTCCGGTGTGTCGGAAAAATACAGCTCCCGGGCCTGAGAGAGCCAGGCGGAGGTCCCTTCTTCCGCTAAAATGCAGGCCAGGCAGTCCCCGAAGGTCCGGGTCGCCTCCTGAGGGAAATGCAGTCTGTCGCAAATTTCCGTAATCATGGCCGTTCTCCTCTCGCTGAAAAAGGATGGCAACAGTATATCAGCCGGGAAAGAGGTTGTCAATCCTGGCGGGAGGGGGTATGTGTCAAGGAAATACATTTCCCCACTGGACAGTCGTCATGAAATATTGTATACTTTCCATGTCAATGCCCCATTTTTCGTAAAGGAGCTGTCTTTTCTTGAAAAACACCGCCAAAATAACCACTGTCCGCTGGCTTTATCTGGCTGTGGGCACCTTTGCCATGCTCTTTGCAGGCATTCTCTATGCCTGGTCCATTCTGAAGGCCCCCTTCTCCGGGGAATTCGGCTGGACCCCCTCTGATCTGGCACTCAACTTCACCCTGACCATGTGCTTCTTCTGCGCAGGCGGCCTTCTGGGCGCCCAGCTCTCCCGGCGCATGGGTTCCCGCTTTGCCATTCTTCTGTCCAGCCTACTGTCATCCGGCGGCTTTGTTCTGACTTCCCTGCTGACGGGAAGCTCCGTGATTCTTCTGTACCTGACCTACGGACTTCTGGCTGGTCTTGGCATCGGCATTTCTTATAATGTAATTGTAGCCACGGTCAGCGCATGGTTTCCCGATAAGAAGGGCCTCTGCTCCGGCTGTCTTATGATGGGCTTCGGTGCCAGTGCCCTGGTGCTGGGCAACTGGGCCAGTTCCATGTTTGAAGGCTCCATCGGCTGGCGGAAGGCCTATGTGATTCTGGGGCTGACGCTGGGCGCGGTCTTGATCCTGGCAGCCCTGATTCTGAGACGGCCCAACCCCAATCAGGTTCTTCCCAAAGCTGCCGGTACAAAGGCATCCCAGGGGCAGGACTTCACCTCGTCCCAGATGCTCCGGCGTCCCAGCTTCTGGATGGCATTTGCGTATCTTGTGTGTCTGTCTGCCGTAGGCAGCTCCGTTATCAGCTTTGCCAGGGATCTGGCCCTGTCCGTAGGAGCCTCCGCCGCCCTGGCTACCTCCCTGGTGGGCGTCCTGTCCATCTGCAACGGTCTGGGCAGAATCCTTACCGGCGCAGCCTTTGACGCTCTGGGCAGAAAAAAGACCATGCTCATCACCAACAGCCTCACCATCTGCGCCGCCGGAGCCACCCTCATTGCCACGTTCATTGGCTCTGTGCCCCTGTGCGTACTGGGTCTGTGCCTGACCGGTCTGAGCTACGGCTCCTGCTCCACCACCACCGCCACCTTTCCCTCGATGTTCTACGGCATGAAGCACTATCCCACCAATGTGGCCTACATGACCTTTAACCTGATGGGTGGCTCTCTGATGGCAACCCTGTCCAGTATGCTTCTGACTGCCACCGGCGGCTATGTTGCCCCCTTCCTGCTGCTTCTGAGTCTCACTTTGGTGGCTCTGGGCCTGAATCTGGCAATCCGGAAACCCTGAAATCATCATTTACCCCCTCCTTTGCTGTTGCAAAGGAGGGGGTGTCATAGTAGGGGATGTGGAAATTCAAAGATCCGCCTGGGGAATATCGTTTTCCAGATTATCCCTGGCAAGATCTGTGTCAATTGGTCCCCAGGCTTCGGATATGGGCCTTGTGTGGTAAACCTTCTGCTCCGGGCCGTCGGTTCCCGCTACGATGGGATTGGCCGGTATCTTTCCGCTTTTGGCCTTGCCCTGAATCTGGGGAACCTTTGCCGCTTCCCGACCCGGATGGGTCACCTCCGGCCGTTTCATGCCTTGCTTTGCCATTTCGATCACCTCTGGCCTAGTTTCCCACCACAGCGAAGAAATATCCCCATTTTGTCTTCGGAATCACGCCCGGTCATCCGGAACCCAGTAGATGCCATTGTCCCGGGCAAGCAGCTTCTCGGCGATCATATCCCGCCGGTCGGATGAGAGAAACCCTGCTCTCCGTCTCACGAAAAGCAGGGCAATCATCACCGGCTCATTTCAAACCGGGCAGAGCCATGGCAAAGGCCGTGGGATACCAGGCGGTGTAGCGTTCCGGGTGGAGCCGCAGGTCCTCCGCTGCCCACTGGGGGCTCACCCATTGGATTTCCATCACCTCTGACCGGTCCGGTGTCACATCTCCCCGGCAGCGTCCCACAAAAACATGGTCCAGCTCGAATTCCTTCAGGCCGTCGCCGAAGTCCTTGTAATACACAAATTGTCCCAGCTCCCGCAGTTCGGACGCCTCCACCCCCAGTTCCTCTTTGGCCCGGATGGCCACGCACCCAGCCAGCTCTGTGCCGGGAAACGGATGCGAGCAGCAGGAATTGGTCCACAGGCCGCCAGAATGGTACTTTTCCATGGCGCGGCGTTGCAGAAGCAGCTCCCCCGCCTCATTTTGCAGGAACAGGGAAAAGGCCCGGTGGAGCAAGCCCTGCCGGTGGATCGCCAGCTTCTCCCCTTCTCCCAGGACCCGGTCCGCAGGGTCCACCAAAATCAGCTTCCGTTGGGTCATACACGTTCCTCCATGGGTTTTTTCTTATCATACCATGAAAGCAAGCTTGCCGCAACGAAAAATTGAAATTTCCCTCTTCCCTAAAAGCCCTCGTCGCCGTATAATCCCATTGAGGCAAACATGGCCTCCAACTCTTGACGCTGGTCTCCCGCCTGTTCCGCGGGAACGCTGGCGGTAACCACATAATAGTGCATCCCGTCGTCCAGAATGGCCGCCCGGCAGGCTTCCTCGCCCTGTTCTCCCGCAGCGGTCCAGGTCAGGTCGTACCGGGGCATATCAAATTCCTCCGTCTGAATCACCGTCAGACGCTCCCGGGACTGGCCTGTCAGCTCCGTCAGAAGGCTATCCAGGCTTACTGCAGTCAGGGTCTCCACGGTGTAGGTGCAGTTCCCGTCCCCCCTGGTATATACCTTTTCATAATCTCCTGACAGGGCCTGCTCAAAGCCCGCGTCCTTCGGAAGCTGAACCATGATCCGGTACTTTGGCTCCGCAACCGAGGCCGGCGTCAACAGCACGTCCCCAACCGTTTCAAGAGTTTCCACCCCACCGGCCCCGCAGCCCCAGAGCAGCGCCAGCATTCCCAAAATCATTCCCAACAAACCAATCCGTTTCACCAATTGCCACCCCCAAAATTCGATCACAGAGAGGAAAAAACAATGAAGGAATTCTTTCTCCCCATTCTCATGGTCTACCTGATTCTAATCAATGCGGCGGGGCTTGTCCTTATGCTGGTGGACAAGCGAAAAGCCCGCCGGAAAGCCTGGCGCATTCCGGAAGCCACTCTGCTGACCTGCGCGGTCCTGGGTGGCAGCATCGGCAGTCTCATGGGTATGTACCTGTTCCGCCATAAAACACGACACCTGAAATTTACATTGGGCGTGCCCCTTATCCTTGCAATCCAAATCGTACTTGGAATCTATTTTGTGATGAAATTGTGAGACTGTCCCTGAATTGGGCCAAGCGTCCAATTCAGGGACAGTCCTTTTTCCTATACGTTTCCCGGCCAGCCGCTCAGCAGCAGGCCCGGAATGGCCCACAGCAGTTGGAACAGCGTCAGGTTTATCAATGACATCACATTCCCCGCCGACAGATTTGCAAGAACCGTCATAATGAAAAGGCCCATTATGCCACCGGCCAAGGCCACCAGCGTTCCCCACCGCACGGCGGTACGCAGGGCTCTTGCCACCGTCACAGTCAGAGCGGTGGTGGGAAACCGATCCGACTGAATCAATGCACAGGGCTTGGCGTCCTTGGAGGGCTCCCGCCGGGACAGGTCCGCCCGGGCGTTCAGGCTGGGAATCTTCACATGATCCGTACGCACCCGGAATTTGGATTTAAGAAACGGCTCCGTAATCATGAAGTCACCGGCTGTGATCACCGGAGTCACGCCCCGGCAGGCAGTCAGAGTCCCCAGACCTTCGGCCACACCCCGGGTTACGCCGTAGTGGATGGCAAACACACCGGCCAAAATACCGTCAATGGCCACATAGACCGCTTGACTGACCCGGGTTCCGGCAGGCATTTCCACGCCCATGGACTGCATAAACCGCAGCGTACCAACCAGCACCGATTCTCCGTTGATCTCCGCGCCAATGCCGCCGTTTTCATACCGGCGCAGTTCGGATGCCTCCTGATGCCGGGCACCACGCATCTGTACCTGCTCCTCAAAAACAGGGGCAAGGCCGCTTCCCGCGGCAGTCAGCACCGCCGCGCCGTAGGCAACCACCCGGTCCGGCGTCTGGCCGCCGTAATACTTTACACCGTTGAGCTTCAGATTTTCCCTGGGGAACAGGTCCCTGTCCGAAATCAGCACCGCCAGTTTTCCACTGAGGCGGCAGGCACCCGTCCAGCCGTAAAGGGCCGCGCCCTTCTCCTTAAGCCGCCGGGCGGCAATGGCCCAGGGCCGCGCGCTGACCAGAGCCCCCATCAGGGGGGTACCTGCCAGCAGAACGGCAGTCCAGTTCCGGAAAAACAAACCGGTGTCTCCGGTGCTGGTCATACCGGCCACCACTGCAGAAAGCCCCAGCAGGAGCAAACAGTAGGTGCTTAGAATTCGGGTAGGGCCAGGAATCCGGCTGACGCACTGCAGAAATTCCTGCAAGCTGCCGCTTCCTACCAGAGCAGCCGGCATTTTCTGAAAGACGCCGGGCTCCCGCACCACAGCCAGCCCTCCCTGCTTGCCCCGAGCCACATCCATGGCGCTGGCTTCGGCACGGCAACGCAGTTGCAGGCCCCACAGGGCACATGTCAGGTTCATGCACAGCAGGGGGCAATAGCTGGGCCGCCGGGCCAGCATCGCAAATACGCCGTCCACCAGGCCCACAAACATTTCCAGTGTCACCAGGGTGCTGAAGCCGAAGCCCGGTTTCAGCAGCGTCATCAGGCCGTCGGACAGAACATCATAGGCCAGCAGCACCGTCAAAAGCAGCAGAGCCAGCTCCCCAAAGCCCAAAAAGTCCTGGTTTTTGTAAGTATCCAATAGTCCCTGGCCCCGGGAATATCCCAGCGCCAAAGCGACGATGGTTACAAGTAGGCACAAAATGAGACGCAGGCTCCGGCCTCCCATGCCCTGGAGCGCCTGACGGTAACGGGCCTCCGGCATCACGATGGGTTTCGGCTTCCGTGTCGGCTCTTTCCGCCCCGTTGTCGGGCGGGCCGGCTCCCGCGCGGGAGGCTCCCGGTGGGGTCTTTGCCTTTTGGGAGGCTCGGCCTCGTCTTCGGGCTCCGGCTCAGCCGCCTGTTTCTCCGGAGCCGCATCCGCTTCAAATGTCAGCCTCTTCGGCACAGCGGAAGCCAACGGCACCACATCCGGCTCCGGCTGCTGCGGGGCTGGTTCCTTTCGCGGAATATGCCGCCGGGGTAGATCCTCCTCCCTGGAACGGGAACGCTGGGTCCCGGCGTCTCCATCCACGGTTCTGTGTCTGGGAATCGGCGTCTGAAGGGCCGGGTCAGATGCTGATGACGCCTCCTCCCCGCCGAATTCCTTCAGAATATCCTCCAGAGAATACGCCGTTTCCTCCTCGGGCGTCGGTGGGTCAGGGTAGTATTCCCGGATCTCTTTTTTGCTTTTCATAACATGGGCCTCCATGGAACCGGCTGTTTGGCCGGGCAGAACTGGCTTATCTTCTCTGGCGTACCGCCTCGTAAAGCAGAATCGCTGCGGTTGCGGACGCGTTCAGGGAGGATATCCGGCCCTTCATGGGGACCCGGACCAGAACATCGCAGGTCTGCCGCACCAGGCGTCCCATTCCCTCGCCCTCATTTCCAATCACGATGGCGGCAGAGCCCTTCAGATCCGCCTCATACAGCTCCTTTTCCCCGTCAGCGGCAGTGCCGTAGACCCAGACACCCCTGTCCTGCAGCTCCTTCAGGGCTGCGGGAATGTTGGTGACCCGGACCACCTTCATATACTCCACCGCACCGGCAGAGGCCTTGGCCACCACAGGGGTCAGGCCCACACTGCGACGCTTGGGAATGATGACGCCATGGGCGCCCGCGCACTCGGCCGAGCGCAGAATGGCGCCCAGATTATGGGGATCCGACAGCTCATCGCAGACCACAATCAGAGGCGCTTCCCCCCGCTGGGCCGCGATTTCGAAAATATCCTCCAGGGTGGCATATTCATGGGCGGCAGCCTGGGCAATGATGCCCTGATGCGCCCTGGTCTGGCTCATTTGGTCCAGCTTCCGCCGATCCACCGGTACAACCACGGCCCCGGCTTCCTTGGCCTGGGCGGCCAGATGGGCAAGGCTCCGGTCCGTATCACCAGCAGCAATGAACACTTTGTCAATGGTCCGCCCACTGCGCAGAGCCTCCTGTACCGCGTTGCGGCCCTCCAGCATTCCTTCCAGGATTTCCAAAGGCAATTCCTCCTGCCTGGGCTGTCCATTTCTGCGATCTGCCGTCTGCTTCTGATAATTCTGCTTCATAACCAAAAACTCCTTTACTACGCAGGCGCGTGACTGTATAGCTCCCGCCAAACGCGGCAAGATAGTCAAAAGACACCCCACGCCCACTACGCCTATTTTACTCATTATAACAAAGAATCCGCCAGGGTACAACAACACTTTGTAACTTTCCTAAAAATCTCCTTCCATTTCTGGATGAAATTCACAGAAAATTTACGCCCTATGGCAGAAAATACATTGCTCCAGCAGGTTTTCTGTGCTATGATAAGGAAAACAAAATCGAAAAATCATCAGGAAAAGGAGGCTGAGCAAGCCTTATGAATGATAATCAAGATCGGAACAGGCCTAATAAGCAAGACAATAAAGGCACCCAGGAGCCCCAAAAGAAAATCGGTCTTTTTACGCTGATCCTGCTGGCCATTGTCATGATGCTGGCATTTAACTGGATTTATACCACCATTGCCAACGCCCAGTTAAAGCAGGTGGACTATACGGAATTCCTCAAATACCTGCAAAGCAACCAGATCAGCGAGGCGGAATTCACCACCGACCGGGTGAAGTTCATCACCAAGGAGGAAGCCGCCAAGTCCGGTTCCATGCAGACCGTTTTCTACACCGGCCTGATTACCAATACGGACAATACCGGGCTGGTGCAGCAGATGTATGACCAGGGCATCAAGTTCTCCCAGACGCCCCAGGAGGAGACCTCCGTCATCAGCTACATTCTCTCCCAGGTTGTCATCTTCATGCTCTTCGGCGGTTTGCTTTGGCTGGTCATGAAGAGATTCTCCAGCTCCATGGGCAGCGGAATGGGCGCCATTGGCCAGAGCAAAGCCAAGATGTATATGGAAAAGCAGACCGGCATCACCTTTTCCGATGTTGCCGGTCAGGATGAGGCCAAGGAGTCCCTTCAGGAGATCATTGACTTCCTCCACAACCCTCAGAAATACACCGCCATCGGCGCGAAGCTCCCCAAGGGCGCTCTGCTGGTGGGCTCCCCCGGCACCGGCAAGACATTGCTTGCTAAGGCCGTGGCCGGTGAGGCCAACGTGCCCTTCTTCTCCATTTCAGGCTCTGATTTCGTGGAGATGTTCGTGGGTGTCGGCGCCAGCCGCGTCCGGGACCTGTTCCAGCAGGCCGCCAAGGTGGCCCCCTGCATCATCTTCATCGATGAAATCGATGCCGTAGGCAGAACCAGAGATTCCAAATTCGGCGGCAACGACGAGCGGGAGCAGACTCTGAACCAGCTTCTGGCCGAAATCGACGGCTTCGATTCCTCCAAGGGTGTTGTGTGCCTGGCCGCCACCAACCGGCCGGAGGTACTGGACAAGGCCCTGCTGCGGGCAGGCCGCTTTGACCGGCAGATCATCGTGGACCGCCCCAATCTCCAGGGCCGTCTGGACACTCTGAAGGTCCACACCAAAAAGATCAGGCTGTCCGAGGATGTGGATCTTAGGAAGATTGCCCAGGCAACCGCCGGAGCCGTGGGCGCGGATCTGGCAAATCTGGTGAACGAAGCCGCACTGCGGGCCGTCCGCAAAGGCCGTCAGGCGGTCAATCAGGAGGATTTGATGGTTTCCTTTGAGACCGTCATTGCCGGCACAGAAAAGAAAAACACCGTCCTGACCGACATTGAAAAGAGAATGGTGGCTTACCACGAGGTTGGCCATGCCCTGGTGGCCGCTCTGGAAAAGCACAGCCAGCCTGTTTCCAAAATCACCATTGTCCCCCATACCTCCGGTGCCCTGGGCTATACCATGCAGATGCCCGAGGAAGAGCGGTATCTGTCCACCAAGGATGAGCTTCTGACGGAGCTGCGGACTCTGGTGGGCGGCCGGGCCGCCGAGGAAGTGGTATTCGGCGTCCAGACCACCGGCGCTTCCAATGACATTCAGAGAGCCACGGACCTTGCAAAGAGAATGATTACCCAATTTGGCATGAGCAGTCAGTTCGGCCTCATGGCCCTGGCCTCCGTTCAGAGCCAGTATTTGGATGGTCAATCCATTATGGACTGCTCTCAGGAAACCGCCGCCCTGGCTGACCGGGAGATTCAGTCGCTGCTCTCCGGCGTTCTGGAGGACGCCAAGAAGGCTCTGATGGATCACCGCGGTCTACTGGACGAGATTGCCCTGTACCTGCTGGCCAAGGAGACCATCACCGGCGACGAGTTCATGCGCTATGTAAACGCCGAGCTGGATCCCCCGCCCGCTTTGGAAGAAGCCACAGACGAACCCACGGAATGATTTAAAGGGGGCTGCCGTAAGACAGTCCCCTTTCCCGCTTCGGAGGTACTTATGAAATACTGCTTCGCCCCGCTGGAGGGACTGACGGACAACATCTACAGGCGGTTGCATCACGCCTGTTTCCCCGGCGTAGACCGGTACTATATGCCCTTCCTCTCGCCTACCATGCACCACAGCCTGACTGCCAGAGAGAAACGGGATCTGCCGCCTGCAGACAGCGTCCCCTTTACGGCCATTCCTCAGATTCTCTCCAAAGTCCCGGAGGACTTTCTATGGGCAGCCAGGGCCTGTGAAGAACAGGGCTACCGGGAGGTTAACCTGAATGTGGGCTGTCCCTCCGGAACCGTCACGGCAAAGGGCAAGGGGGCAGGAATGCTGGCAGAGCCGGAGAAGCTGGACGCCTTTCTGGATGCGGTTTTCTCCAGCTGTCCTTTGAAAATATCCGTAAAAACCCGGTTGGGTATTACAAATCCCGATGAATTTGTCCGGATTTTGGAGGTTTTTAACCAATATCCAATAAGTCTTTTGATCATTCACCCCAGAGTGCGGAAGGATTTTTATCACGATCCCATCCACATGGATACTTTTACCTGGGCGTTGGAGCATACCAAGCTCCCAGTCTGCTACAACGGAAACCTCTGCTCTCTGGAGGACATTTCGGGGTTCCGAAAGCGGTTTCCCCAGGTGGAGCAGCTTATGCTGGGCAGGGGCCTCATTGGCGACCCGGGAATGCTTTCCCCCGGGGGTACAGACCGGGCATCTCTGACCCGATTCCACGACGCTCTGATGGAAGAATACCTGGACGTTTTCGGCAGCGCCCGCAATGCCATGTTCCGGATGAAGGAAAACTGGCGGTATCTTCTGTGCCGGTTTGAGGGTGTGGAGAAGCTATGTAAAAAGCTGAGAAAAACCACAAATTATGACGAGTATATGTCCATTACAGGTGAGATTCTCTCAAGCCTCCCCATGAAGCCCCGGCTGGAGCCGGACTGGTAAGCGAGGTTTTTGACGTTATATACGCCCCGGCTCTCGAAGGAGAGTCGGGGCGCAGGCTTTACTTTAGGGCGTTTGCCTTCTCCAGCTTCCGGTTGCGGTAGTAGAGCAGGATGTCGCAGGCAACCATGGTGATGTTGGGGAAATAGAAATAGAACGCCAGGTTGAAGGTGTGGGTCATGATCTTGGACGCCACGCCGCAGATGTAGCCGAACAGAATAAAATAGTCAAACAGGACGCTTTTGCCGCCGGTGGAACGGCTACGGAATGCCTTGGCCAGATTGATGGGCCAGGAAATGCCGAAGCTGACGATCATGATTGTTTCCAGAATATTTGCCGCTAATTCCATAATTGTATTCTCCTCTTATTTCTTTCTTGTATAATCCGGCAGCAGCTTGGGTGAAACCGTTTCTACGGTAATCCCCGCATCCGCACGCTGCCGCTCAAAGTCTGCCACATGGGCCAGGGTCAGACCGGAGGACGCAACCTCCCTGGACTTCTCGGAAGCATGGCGTCCCGCGCTGCGGCCAAAGACGATGATGTCCAGCAAGCTGTTGCCCATAAGCCGGTTCCGGCCATGGATGCCGCCAACCACCTCACCGGCGGCGTAGAGATTCTCCAGATCGGTCTGGCCGTCCTCCGTGATTTTCAGGCCACCGTTCTGATAGTGGAGCGTGGGATAAACCAGAATCGGCTCCTTTCGGATGTCGATACCATGCTTAGCAAACATCCGCATCATGGCGGGAATCCGCTTCTCAATGGTGCCCGCCCCGTGCTTCAGCTCGATCATGGGTGTGTCCAGCCAAACGGCAGCGCCTTCGGGGGTGGGAACGCCGTTGCCCCGGTCAGAGCATTCCCGGATGATGGATGCCGCGGCCACATCCCGGGTCTCCAGCGGATTCATAAACACCTCTCCGTTGGCATTGACCAGCATGGCGCCTACGGAGCGTACCTTCTCGGTAACAAGCGCGCCGTAGATCTGGGCCGGGAAAGCGGCTCCCGTAGGATGGTATTGAAGGGCATCCGGGTACAGGAGCCGAACCCCAGCCCGGTAAGCCAGCACCAGGCCGTCAGCGGTGGCGCCGT
The DNA here is from genome assembly GCA_051867275.1 of Faecousia sp. Classification (GTDB taxonomy): domain Bacteria; phylum Bacillota; class Clostridia; order Oscillospirales; family Oscillospiraceae; genus Faecousia. The sequence continues at coordinate 16,255 of JBJDYK010000131.1, read as the reverse complement.
AGTGGTTGGAGGTGGGGAAGCCCTGATAATGGAGCCGTCCCGCGCCGCCGGTGGCCAGAATTACGGTCTTTGCCCGGGCAACCAACAGTTCCTTCGTCTCCATATTCATGAGAACCGCGCCGGCGCAGCGGCCCTTATCATCCTTCACCAGTTCAATGGCGGAGGTGAAGTCCACCACAGGAATCTGCCGGTTCAGTACCTCATCCCGGAGGGTGCGCATGATCTCCGCGCCGGAGTAGTCCTTGGCCGCGTGCATTCTCTTTCTGGAGGTGCCGCCGCCATGGGTGGTAATCATGGTGCCGTCGGGGGCTTTGTCAAACTCCACGCCCAACTGGGACAGCCAGCGGATGGCCTCAGGGGCCTCCGTTACCAGCTTGTACAGCAGGTCCTTCTGGGCGGCAAAGTGGCCGCCGCCGTAGGCATCCAGGAAGTGCTGGGCCGGGCTGTCGCCGGGCTTATCGGCAGCCTGGATGCCGCCCTCGGCCATTATGGTGTTGGCGTCGCCCATGCGCAGCTTCGTGACCACCATGACCTGGGCGCCGTTTTCATGGGCCTCTATGGCGGCAGAGCAGCCTGCGCCGCCTGCGCCGATAATCAGCACATCGGTGTCATAGTCCGGATGCGTCAAATCGATCTGACGATCCAGAATCCGGGACTTGCCCTGGAGCAGAGCGGCCAGTTCTTTAGGAACCTTCTCCCCCTTGTTGGGTCCGAAGGTCAGCGTCTCAAACTGATCGGTCCTGTAATCGGGGTGGTAGGTTTTCAGAAGGACATCCTTTTCCCCGGCGGTCATACGCCGGGGGTCCATTTTAACATTGGCTTCACGGGCAGCTTCCACCTTTTTGATGGATTCCCGCATAAACGGATCTTGATACATGGCGCCGCCTCCTTATTTCTCAATGTCCCGGTGGTTGTAAAGCTCCTGCATTTCGGACAGAGGCTTTCCCATCAGGTCCTCCAGAAGCAATTCGTATTTTCCCTCGCTGATCTCCCGGATGCGGTCATCCAGGTGGTCGCAGTGGGGAGCCAGATATTTGCCGTTGAGCCGCCTTGCCAGCATGGCTACCTGGGGATGGGAGATCCCCGCCGGGCATCGGGAGGAACAGACGCCGCACATGACGCAGTCAAAGGACTCCTCGGCGCACTTTTCATACTCGCCCCGCTGGGCGTAGGCGATGTACTGCATGACATTGAGGCCCTGGGTACAGGCCTTGGTGCAGGCGTTGCAGCCCACGCAGGCGTAGATCTCGGGATAAAGCTGCATCATGATCTGCTCCGTGGGCTTCACCTTCTCGATGTCATACACCTCTTTTACCAGAGGGAAGAAGGGAAGCGTTGCCACATACATATTGTCCTCAACCTTGGTAGAGCAGGCCAGGCAGGTCTTCAGCTCCCGGTCACCGGCGATACGGTAGATGGTGGCACAGGCGCCGCAGAAACCGTTGCGGCAGCCGCAGCCCCGAACCAGCTGATAACCGGCGTATTCCATGGCCTCCATAATGGTCAGGCTCTCGGGAACCTGATATTTTTTACCGTAAAGATACACATTTACCATTTGTTCCATCCTGTTTTCTCCTTAATACTCGTCAGGCAACTGGTCCAGCTGGTCGAACCGGAACACGGGGCCATCCTTGCAGACATATTTGTCGCCGATGTTGCAGCGGCCGCACTTACCCAGGGCGCACTTCATCCGAAGCTCCATGGTGGTGTAGATCTTCTCCCGGGAGAAGCCCAGCTCCATGAGCCCCGCCAGGGTGAATTTTATCATAATGGGAGGACCGCACATCAGCACGGTCTTGGAGGTGTCGAAGCCCAACTCCTTGACGTAGTTGGGAACGAAGCCCACATGCCCGTCCCAGTCAGGCTGGGCATTGTCGATGGTCAGATGGACCCGGATGCCGTCCTCCTCCATCCATTCCCCGGTGATCTCCGGGAAATCCACCAGATCCTCTTTGCTGCGGGAGCCGTATACAATGTCGATGCTGCCGTAGCGTTCCCTATAATGGCGGCAGTAATTGATGACGGAGTGCAGGGGCGCAAGACCAATGCCGCCGGCGATAAACAGGAGATCCTTCCCTGCCAGGTCCGTATCAACCGGGAAGCCGTTTCCATAGGGACCCCGGATGGTGATCTGCTGGCCTACCTCCATCTGATGCAGCCAGGCAGTGACGCAGCCGCACTTCTTAATGGAAAAATCCAGATAATCCTCCGTAGGAGAGGAGGTAATGGAAAACAGGGCTTCCCCCACCCCGGGGATGGACAGCATGGCACACTGGCCGGGGATGTGGAGGAAGGGCTTTTTTCCGTCCACGCCCATCACCCGGAAGGTCTTCACATCCGGGGTATCCGTCCGAATCATGGTCACAACACCGAGCATGGGAATCAAAGGATCGTATCTCATTTCAATTCCTCCTTCAGTGCCTTGGCGACCTTGACGATGTTCATGTGGATGGGACATTTTTGCAGACACCGGCCGCAGCCCACGCAGCCAAAGATCCCCTCGTTGTTGCTGGGGAAATACACCAGCTTGTGCATGAAGCGTTGGCGGAACCGTTCTTTCTGGGTGGGACGGTTGGTACCATGGGCCATCATGGTAAAGTCGGAATACATACAGCTGTCCCAGCAGCGGAACCGCCGGACCTCCCTGCCATTATCAAAATCCTGCACATCGTAGCACTGGCAGGTGGGGCAGACGAAGGTGCAGCTTCCGCAGCCCAGGCAGCTTTCGGAAAGCTGGGCCCACTTGGGGCTGTTGAACAGACGCATCATATTTGTGCCGTCAAAGCCGGTCAGGTCCAGATCGTGCAGAGGCAGCTTGTTCAGAATCTTCCGGGTGCGCTCCTGCCGCTCCCTGACATCCTCCTCACCGCAGTCCTCCAGCATGGGAAGGGACGCCGTCAGGGCTTCGCCTTTTTCCGTGTTCGCCCGCCAGTAAAGGTTCTCTTCATCCAGCCAGCAGGTCACATCACCGGCAGGGTCGGCAGCGTCGATGCCGAAGACACCGCAGAAGCAGGTCTCGGCAGGGCGGGAGCAGGCCAGCGTGATTACCAGGCCATTTTCCCGCCGGGCTTGGTAGAAGGAATCCACAGGCTCGCTGAGAAACACCCGGTCCAGGATGTCAATGCTGCGGCAGTCGCAGGCCCGGACACCGAAGACCACAAAGCTCTCTCCGGCATCCCGGTTCTCCATGACCTGAATCTGCTTGCCTGTGACCTTGAAGTTCACCAGGTTCTCCACCTGGGGGAAAAACAGATCCTTGGCACTGCGAACGGTGTTCAGCTTTTTCGTCAGCTCCAGGCCCTTATACCAGAGCGTGAAACGGGCCTGGCCTGCGCCATCGTCTGCGGGGATGTACAGCTTTTTCCCGGTGGAAATGGAGGCAAAGAGGTCATTCAGTCTGGAAATTCCAATCCTTTTCATCCCTGATTCCCTCCCCGCGTATAAACGACGGACGGCTCGCAGTCGCCCAGGGTGTAGTCAGTCAGCGGCATCCTTGTCTCCAGGTCCGCTCCCGCCTGGTAGGGGCCGTACAGCTCATTGATGTCCTTGATGAACTTCCGGTTCAGCAGATGCAGCGGAATGTTCTGGGGGCAGACCCGGCTGCATTCGCCGCAGTCGGTGCAGCGCCCGGCCACATGGAAGGCACGGATGATATGGAACATGTTTTCCTCAAAGGAATCTGCGGCTGCCTTGTTCCGAACACCGGAGTCGGCATTGTCGAACACGCACTTTTCACAGCTACAGGCAGGACACACATTGCGGCAGGCGTTGCAGCGGATGCACCGGGACAGTTCCCCCCGCCAGAAGTCAAACCGATCCTCGGGGCTCATGGCCTCCAGGCGGGCAACCTCCCGAAAACGGTCGGAAGCAATCTCTTCCCCCTGATCTCCAATCAATTCATCAAAGGTGACGATCTTCTTGCTCTTACAAACCGTGCAGCGCTCCAGAAGCGCGTCGTTCCGGGCAACGGTTTCCTCCCCGTACAGGGTATGGACGATCAGATTCTCCCCATCCTCGGAAACGGCGGTGATGCCCTCGCACCCGGCGGCACGGAGCTTTTCTATGTCGCACATCCCGTCGCACTGCACACCCACCACATAGACGTTTTCCCGCCGGATGCGATGTTCTTTCAGGAGCTGGGTAAAGGAATAGGAATCACAGGGCTTCAGAAACACGGCCACCCTGCCGCCCTTCCGGGATTCGGCAATCAGGTACTTGCTTAAATTCGCCCCGGAAAAGGCGCTGAAAACAAATTCCTCTTCCATTTCCTCCGGGCTTGCAAACACCGCCGGAGTCAGATCATAGAAATACTCACCGGTTTTCCAGCCCAAAACCCGATCCACGGTGCCGTTTTTCAGCAATTCTATGGCTTTTTGCTTCAATCTTTCCTGCATCGCAGATCCTCCAATCTCCGGTTGGGGCCCAGTTTGGTAATGGTGGCGGCAAATTCATTCATGGTGGCGGCAAACTTGGCGCCCTCCGCCGCAGATACCCACTCTACACGGGTGCGCTCCTTCTCAATACCCAGGTAATCCAGCATGGAGAACAGCAGGGTCATCCGGCGGCGGGCATAATAGTTGCCGGTGGTGTAGTGGCAGTCGCCTGGGTGGCAGCCGCAGAGAATCACGCCGTCGGCTCCCCGCTGGAACGCCCGCAGAATGAACATGGGATTCAGGCGGCAGGAGCAGGGTATGCGGATGATTTTCACATCAGCCGGGTACTGCAGGCGGTTGGTGCCGGATAGATCCGCACCCGCGTAGGAACACCAGTTGCAGCAGAATGCCACGATGGTTGGCTTGAATGTTTCATTTACCGGCATATGGCATCCACCTCCGCCATAATTTGTTTGTTGGAGAAGCCCTTCAGGTCCATGGCGCCCGAGGGGCAGGCAACGGTACAGGCCCCGCAGCCCTGACAAACTGCCGGATTCACCTGGGCCACACGCCGCAGCAGGGTGGTGCAGTTGGGGCCACGGAATTCCTTATCGATGTAGGTGATTGCGCCGTATGGACACACCTTTTCACAGCTGCTGCACCCGTTGCACATCAGCTCATCGGGCTGGGCGGTACAGGGGTTGCAGGTCAAGTGATCCTTCACCAGCAGACCAACGACCTTTGCCGCCGCCGCGCTGGCCTGGGCTACCGTCTCCGGAATGTCCTTAGGGCCCTGGCAGGCGCCGGACAGGAAGATACCCGCCGTAGGACTCTCCACAGGGCGCAGCTTGGGATGGGCCTCGGTGAAAAAGTCGTTGGTATCCATGGAGGCCGTCAGCATGGTGGCAAGCGGTCTGGCACTTTCGTCAGGCTCAATGGCAGTGGCCAGCACCACCATGTCGGCGTCGATGTGAAGCTGCCGCCCACCCAGAAGGTCGGAGGCCTGAACCTTCAGCTTCCCGTTTTCCGGAACCACCTTGCCCACCATGCCCTTGACATAGTGAACGCCGTACTCCTCCACCGCACGGCGGTAGAATTCGTCGAAATTCTTTCCGGGGGTCCGAACATCAATGTAGAACACATACACCTCCGTGTCCGGGTATTTCTCCCGGCAGAGCATAGCGTGCTTGGCGGTGTACATACAGCAGATTTTGGAGCAATAGGGTTTACCCTTTTCTCCGTCACAGCGGGAGCCCACACACTGGACAAAGACGATGGTGTGTGGATGAGCCCCGTCAGAGGGGCGCAGCAACGTACCGCCGGTGGGACCGGCGGCGTTCATGAGCCGCTCAAATTCCAGGGAAGTCACCACATCGGGGCTCTGGAAATAGGCAAATTCATCAAACTTGTCCAGCTTGATGGGATTGAAGCCGGTGGCTACCACGATGGCGCCGTATTCCTCCTCAATCAGTTGGTCCTTCTGCTGATAATCAATGGCTCCGGCGGTACAGACCTTGGAGCAAACGCCGCACTTGCCGGTTTTCAGCATGGTGCAGTAGTCCGCGTCAATGGTGGCCACCTTGGGAACCGCCTGGGCGAAGGGAATGTAAATGGCGCGGCGGTTATCCAGGCCCAGGTTGAAGGCGTTGGGGACCTTTTTCTGGGGACATTTCTCCGTGCACAGGCCGCAGCCAGTACACTTGCTTTCATCCACGTAACGCGCCTTCTTCCGGATGGTCACCCGGAAATTTCCCACGAAGCCCTTAACCGCCTGCACCTCGGAATAGGAATAAATGTGAATGTTTTCATTCTGGGCAGCGTCCACCATCTTGGGGGTCAGAATACAGGCGGCGCAGTCCAGGGTGGGGAAGGTCTTGTCAAGCTGGGTCATTTTGCCCCCGATGGTGGGCTGCTTTTCCACAATATCCACGGGGAAACCGGCCTCCGCAATGTCCAGAGCGGTCTGAATACCGGCGATACCGCCGCCAATGACCAGGGCGCGCTTTTTCACGGGGCTGGTTCCCGCGGTGAGAGGGGCGTTCAGATGGACCTTGGCAATGGCGGCGCGGCCCAGAATCACTGCCTTCTCCGTGGCCGCTTCCCTGTCCTTGTGAATCCAGGAGCACTGCTCCCGAATGTTGGCAATTTCCACCATATAGGGATTCAGGCCGGCCTTTTCGCAGGTCTTGCGGAAGGTGGCCTCATGCATCCGGGGAGAGCAGGAGCAGATCACCACGCCGGTGAGCCCATACTCCCGGATGCTGTTCTGAATCATCTCCTGGCCTGCCTGGGAACACATATACTGATAATGAGTGGAGAAGACCACGCCGGGCTCCTGGCCCAGCACCTGGGCAACTTTTTCCACGTCCACCGTAGCGGCAATGTTGCTGCCGCACCAGCAGACGAATACACCAACTCTCTGCATCTTCTCCCACCTCACTTTCTGTATTTTCGGAAGGCGCTGGTAATGGCCTGCTGAGGCAGGTTTTCATCCAGCCTATCGGGAATCTGGTCTGCCTTCAGGTGGTCCATGCCCTGCTGCCGTACCACGCAGAGGCGGACAGCCTCTATGAGCTTGGCTGGCTCCACGGATCTCGGACACCGCTCCACACAGGCAAAGCAGCTCAGACACAGATAGATGCCTTTGGAACGCATCAGTTCTTCGATGCGGCCCGTTTCCACCATGTCCACAAACTGATGGGGATGATATTCCATCTCGTCGTAGGCTGGGCAGGAGGCAGTGCATTTGCCGCACTTCATGCACTTTCTGGGGTTTACACCGGAAATTCGGCCAATGGTTTCCATCATACTGCCGCCTCCTTAATGCCCAGTGCCTCCGCAAGGAGCTGCGTAAAGTAGTATACCGGAAGGCCCTCGGAAGCGTTTTCTTTCAGATTGTACATACAAAGCGGGCAGGCGGTGATTAGCATCTCCGCGCCGCAGTTTCTGGCGTTCTCCATGATTTTGTCCACCTGTTTGGCGACATAGGCTCTGTTTTCCATGGTACAGTAGCCGCCGCAGCACTCGTTACGCCGGGCGTATACAACAGGCTCGGCACCAATGGCCCGAATGAAATCCTCCAGGATGCGGGGGTTCTCCGGGTCGTCAAAGCCCATTTCCTTACTGGGCCGCAGGAGCAGGCAGCCATAGTAGGCGCCGATCCTTCGGCAGGTCAGGGGATTTACCACCTTTTTCGCCAAAGTGTCAAAACCCACCCGGTCCCGCAGAACCTCCAGGTAATGCAGCACATTGGTTTCGCCGCTGTAAGGCGTCTCCAGCCCCAGGTAGCGGCTGACACGGTCCCGGATGGTCTCATCGGTTTGTAAATCATGGTTGACCCGCTTGATTACATGGTGGCAGGCAGAGCAGAGGGTTACCAGTTCCCTCCCCTGCTCCTGAGCAGCCAGCAGCGCCCGGACGGAGGACAGCCTTGTGGCGATTTCATCCTTTGCCATGGGATAGACGGCGCCACAGCACTGCCACTGGGGCAGCTCCTCCAAACGGAAGCCCAGGGCGTCTGCCGACGCCCTGCCCCAAAAATCAAGTTCCTTCCCCTTTGTTTTCAGAGTACAACCCGGGAAATAAGAATATGTCATAGTCATTCCTCAAAAACGAATGCTGCCAATGGTTTCTTTCAACTTCGCCGCGCTGGCATGAAGCTTGGCAAGCTCATCCTCTGTCAGGTCGGTCAGAATCTTCCCCCGGACACCGGTGCCGTCCACGATGCACAGAACGCTCAGGCACACATCCTCGATGCCGTACTCGCCGTTCAGCATGGTGGAAACCGTCAGAGCCGTACCGGAGCCGTTGAAAATGCAGCGGACAATGTGACACACAGACATGGCAATGGCGTAGTTGGTAACGCCCTTGGCCTTGATGACCACCGCTCCGGAGTTGCGCACCTTTTCCTCAAAGGAGCTGTAGTCTCCGTTAAAGCGAATCCGCTGACTCTCAGGCGCGTGTTCCTTATAGCTGGCGATGCGGTTATTGGCAATGGTGGCCACAGACCAGGGAACGAAGGAAGTATCTCCATGTTCGCCATAGACATGGGCATGGACGTTTTTGGGGCTGATGCGGAACTCCTTGGCCAGCTCAGACTGGAGCCGTGCCGTGTCCAGGGTAGTGCCGGAACCGATGATCCGGTTGGCGGGAATGCCGGAAACCTTGTGGAATACATAGGTCAAAACATCCACCGGGTTGGACACAATGATGTAGATGGCGTCAGGAGCATGGGGGACGATGTTGGAGGAGATATCCTTCAAAATATCCACATTGGTCTGGGCCAGCTCCAAGCGGGTCTGGCCGGGTTTTCTGGGAAGGCCGGAGGTAATGACCACAATGTCGGAGCCTTCGGCGTCCTTATAGTCGCCGGGGCGCACAATCGCGGGGGAGCTGAAGGACAAGCCCTGGTAAATATCCATGGCCTCTCCAAATGCTTTCTGATGATTGATATCAATCAGAATAATTTCCGTGGCAATGTTCATGACCGCCAGATCATTGGCAATGCTTGATCCTACGCTGCCTGCACCGATAATCGTGATTTTGTTACCCATAAGATGATCTCCTTTTCTGAGGCATTTCATCCGACACAGCGGAACCGTTCTCTGTCGCCATTCGGTAGCCTTTAATTGATATAATTATATCAAATACAGCGGCACGTTTGAAATTGAAATCCATCATGTCGGCTTTCCCCTTTGGAATGCGCCCTAAAGATCGCGAATATGACCAAAACCATCAAAAAAACAGCCGGGATTTGAGCAAGTGTTAAAACAATTGCCCAAATCCCGGCAGGAAGCGACGACCTGTTCGGTCCGGGGCCTCACCGGATTCCCCGGAATTTATATTCCGTTTTGGAATTGAATCCATAGAAAAACAGCATATCAGTTTCCATAGGCTGCTTCATTTCGCTGATAGTAGAGCTTGTTGATAAAGGAACGGTCCAGGGCACTGAACCGATACCCCGCGCGGCTGATCAAGATATCTTTAAACTGGCAGCTCTGGCTGCATTTGCGCTGCACCAGGCCATGTCTGTGCAGGGTTTCACTGGGCAGGGGCGATACCCACATATATGTCAGCCGGTTCGCCTGCAACAAATCAAACTGCATCGCCCTGTCATAAACCAGAATCCGCTTCTTATTGCCCGGCAGCCCCGATACGGAGCCGGACTCGCTGACGCGGATATAGGGTACCTCGTCATCGCCGAACGCGACTTCAATATAGGGGCCAAAGTCACTGGCAGACAGCCGCTGCTGATCTGCCAGAGGATGATCCTCACGCATCAGGGCAACGTAGTTGGATTCCCAAATCGGCTCATACTGCAGTCCCTTTTCCACCAGGCACTTCAGAAAATAGTCCTCGTCCTCCACATGGTAGCGAATGATACCCAGCACAAAATGCCCGCAGGCCACCGCGTCGATGACACGCATAGAGTTGGTCTCCAGAATGTCGATTTCCATGTCTCTGTCATTATCAAAGGAGCAGATGTATTCCGATGCGGCTTTGGCAATATAGCTGACCCGGGGAATGGCCAGGCTGAAAAGCTGGTGCGATGTATCCTGTGTCTGAAGCGCCATCTCCATCTTTTCAATCTGGGTCACGATTTTTTTAGCATGCACCAGAAATTCCGAGCCCTTCTGCGTGGGAATCATCCCCTTGGAGGTCCGTTTAAAAACAGCAAAACCCAGGGTGGATTCCAGGTCCTTGATCGCTTTGCTCAAAGTCGGCTGACTCATAAACAGATTATCCGCCGCCTGAGTTATGGAGCCAGTTTTTTCCACCTCCAGGGCATATACAAAGTGGAGCGTATTCATACATTCCCTCCTTCCAGTGTCTGTCGCAGCAGGGTCCCATGGGAATAAAGCCACCTATTCAGCAACTGTATTATATGGTTTTTCCGCCTGCTTTGCAAGAGGAAGAATCACCTGGCGCCGCATCCGTTCTTTTCCCGTAAGCAGACCAATGGGCTGCCTCACGAATGGTGAGGCAGCCCCGGCTTTTGGTGATACAGAGCAAAGCCGCAGTTAGCAGTCAATCCAGTCCGTCAGCCATTTATTTTCCGTATTCGACCAGAGGCGCTTTTGCAGCTTTCCGTTATACTGGCGATAGTACCAAACCGTTTCCTCGGCTCTCGGGGTAACCTGAGCTTCAACTGCTTCAGGAACCGGTGCGGCTTCCACGTCGGCTGCCTGGGTAGTCGGCAGAATTGTGGCAATGGCGATAGCCGCAATGGCACCGGCGCAGAGCTTACGCATCGCTTGTTTAACTTCCTTTTTCATGGCAGTTCTCCTTCTTCATAAGTATTCATGCTCAGAAAGGGTTCCGAGGACAGATCCTCTTTTGGAACACCGACAAGGAATTCACCGTCAACATACAAATCATATGTACCCTGGGCAGTCAGCACCAAGTAGGAATTCTGCGGATTGATATCTATGCACCCTTCTATATCCTCAGGAGGAGCCGGGGACCATGGCTGCACCGTTACAAAATATGTGGTGACAAACAGGAGGGCGCAAACGAAGACACAGACAGCTACCTTTGCCTTCGTAGCCGGGCGCTTCTCCTCCTGAAGAACCATTTCAAAACGCTGTGTAATATCCTGTTCCGCGCTCGTACCAACATAGCCGGCAGACACGCTGGTCTGATACTTAGGAGCGGCACCAGCCAGGTGAAGCAACGTCTCCAAATAGGTCAGCTCATCTACCGGCGACAGCTTTTCGCAGACACGCCTGTCGCACCGCAGCTCCAGCATCTGCGAAACACTGCGGTTCAGCAAGTACATCGCAGGATTCCACCACAGGGCGCAAGTCATGACTTGCAGGCCCAGCTTAATCCAAAGGTCGCCGCCAATGAAGTGGCACAGCTCATGCCGCAGCATATTTTGAATCTCTCCCCGGGAAAAGTCGGAAATATTCCGTGGGAGCAAAATATACGGGTGGAGGAATCCGACCTGATAAGCAGTGTTAGCATCCGGGGAAACCGCAGCGGTAGCAGCCTGGTTGCAACGCATCTCCCTGGAAACATCGGCCAGCAAAGCAGAAAACCCATCCTCTGGCTGCACAGGAACCGCGTTTCTGCGGAATCTTCCCTGCAGCACAAGTGCCCCCAGCAGCCAAACCAGCTTCACACAGGTCCCGGCCCCCCACAGGAGCAGCAACAGCCTTCCAACCGTCAGCCAGTCAAACAGAGGCAACCGAAGCATCCGCATGAACCAGGGGTAAACCACTGTGGAATGGAGGATGACGCTTGCCTTCAGGTCCAACGGCAGGAGGATCCGGACAATCGCCAGCAAAAAGGCAGCCACTAGAAACGAAAGACCAATACGGGAAGCCTTTCGCAGCAGCAGACCTCCCAGCAATGATGCAATGGAGAACCAGGCAACTGCCATCACGGAAGAATATAAAGAAATCGTCATTGGAGCCTCATTTTTCGGGTGCGCCGCCCTGCAGCAGCTCCATCCTCCGGGCATCCAGCATATCCTTCAGCTTACCAATCGTCTCTTCACCGATATTCGCTTTCCTTACCATGGCAGCGACCACGTCGACCACGTCTTCTTCCCGCATTTTCCCTGAGTAAGTACCCAGGGCCAGCTCCGCCGCGTACTCACTCTTAGTTTTTATGGCGTAATAGGTGCGGCCATAGCTCTGTCCGCAGCGGGTGACGCCTGCTACCTGCAGGAAGCCCTTTTTAATCAGGTTATTCAAAATCATGTGGATAGAGTTGGAATTCCAGTTGTGCTCAACTACACCCGCCAGTATCTCCGGCCGGGATAAAGGGGCGTTGGCATCCCACAGTACATTGAGAATTGCAAGCTCATTTTCAGAAAGAGGAAATCGAGTCATTGGGTATCACTCCTTAAAGTACTAATAAATATCAATATACAGATTACATCGTTATTTATCCGTACTTAGGATAGCACAAGCATACCGCCAGTGTCAACAACAATTTCTATTTTAGCCATTATTTTGTTAAAATAATGTGCTTCTCCAGAAATCCGCCATGATCCGGGCATCCTCATGGCGCAGGGGCCGGTCAACTGCTCCACCCTCTCCATTACAGCGGCTTGACAATATACCGGCTCAGTATTTCAGAAACACTCGATCTGATGATAAAGAAGCTCGCCAGTCTCAGCTTAACGCATACAATAAATAATTCTTTCAGTTAATTCGCTTGACAGGCAGTATTGTTTATCGCTATAATTATGGTGTCATCCGGCAGTGATCGCTTTCCCCGCAATATTCAGCGTTGGAATCGCAATGGTTTTCCCTCTCACCCACGCTGCTCCCGTTGTCATAGATTGAAATGGTAATTCTGTGCAAAGATAGATTTAATAGATATAGAGATAAATATGCAGGGGAGATTTTTCCGTGGAATTTGATTTTTCTTTTTATTTTAAAGAGTACTTCCTGTTTCCCGTAATAATGGTCATTTTCAGCACAACATTGCTTGTTGGAGCATTATTTAAGGTCCTAATTGCTCTCCGTAAATCGGGAGGACAACTGTTTTGCGGAAAACCTAAGGGAGTACTTCAAGCTCTATTTGCTTTCATAGTATCTGTGATACTCCTTTGTGTCAGCATTTCCTTCTTTCAGCGCGGCGGGAAGTATCTTTACTCAGAAAAGGAAGATGACGCTGTAAGGTCAAGTGGGATGATAACACAAATCACAACCAGCGGAAAATACGAGCTGCAAATTACCGTAGATGATGTGGAATATATCATTGCAACAACCCAAACCATAGAACTTAAAGCAGGTGAGTATGTAGAACTGTTTTATCTGCCACAGAGCCACTTTGTTTTGGGGATTTATAAATTATAACACGCAGGAACGGTTCTCTTTCTTTTTAGCAGCGTGAACATCATCCGATTGTGAATCAGGAGGTCAACATGCTCAGAAAACTCCGTTTCGTTGCCATTATCATGTTCGTTGCGATGCTTCTTCCAGGATGCGTTCGTACCGGATATGCGCTACCTCAGCCAAATGACCAAATTGTATTACTCCAGCTTGTAGATACCGCCGATCACAACCGTCGGGTTCCCTCGGATTGTCTAATTATGGGATACGAGTATTATACGTTTCTGGAGTCCTATCGGGTTAAGAAGCGGAAAGCGTTTTGAAGCAACTCTATGTTTTTATCCAAATAAATCGTGCCGGGGACTTTTCTCCGGCACGATTTCGTCTGTTTCCTTATTTGGGTCCCGCAAATCAGCGGTTCTCTGAATATCCTGCAATGGTCTCGGCTGCTTCCTGCGGAGAAAGCAACCCGCTGTCAACAATCAGGTCATAGCCGTCCGTGGGGTACAAGTATTGCAGCGACGCCTCGGCGGAACCGGCACAGCGGTTGCCACGGGACCTTTCCCGCCTCCGAAGCTCCGAAGAGGCACAGGTAACCAAAACCTTCGTCACGCGGAAGCCATCCAGTGCCGCAATCAGCGAATCGAAGATCCGTTGACTGGTGATGACATGGTCGATGATAACGTTGTGCCGCGTCAATCCAAGTGCCTCCCGCATCTTCGGCATAACGGCATAGACATCGTTCTCCCAGATGGACTCATCCTCTGTCATGGGAAGATAATCGTCCAGAGCGATGATCTCGCAGTCCTGCGTAAGCCTGTCTTGCAGCGCACGGGCGATCGTGGATTTTCCTGCAGAAGATGGACCGTTCAGCAGGATCGCCTGCCGTTTCGAAGCCCTCCCAGCCAGGCACCACGCCTCCCGGGTCAGCTTCGTAAAACGCGCCGTCCGGGTTTCTCCCATCAGCGGGCAGGCGCTGTTTTCCTCGGTGTGGTGATAGCGGAAACCGCATTTTTCCTGGCATCGCTTTGATTTGACGTTGCCGTCATAGTAAGCGCACCACAGGGCAGTACAGCCCGGATCCGTAAAGGCGTGTGTTTGCAGTGTCCGCACCGCTTCCGGAATGTAGCCGTTGCCCCAGAAAGGAACGCCGATCCAGTAGCCGATCTCCATCTCGTCTTTCCCGGACTGCGCGGAAGAAAACAGGCCGATGCTGCCGATGGCCCGATTGTCATCCTTCAGGCATACCGCATAGGTCTCAGAAGCGGAAAGTACGGTTTTGATAATCTCCCGGCTGTTCTCCACGCTGGTGTGCGCAGGCCATCCCGCAATGGGACCCACCGCAGGGTCCTTTGCGTATTCAAATAAACTCTCCGCGTCCGATTCCTCCCACGGGCGCAGGATCAGACGCTTTGTTTCAAAAACCATACGGCACCTCCAAGGATCAACAAATCTCACCGAAGCATATCAGCCAGATTATCCAGTACAAACTGCTGCGCTTCCGCATTGTAGAACACCACCTGGTATTCTCTGTTTTGCGACCGCCAGGTATCTGTTGTTAACCCAATCATCCGGCCGGTAGCTGTGGGTACGCGTGTGTTCTTACCATCCGGTGCACTCTGCTTTTCCAGAAAGCCTTTCTCCAGCAGCCAGTCTGTAATCGTCGTGGTATTCAGTTTCTTCATCTGCGTATGGTCAACCACGGCACTGATCCTGTCAGCCAACTGTGTCACCCGAACAGGCTCCTGAGATATTTGAACTTGAGACAGTTGTTCCGCGGTGATGGCAAAGGCTTGCAGCTTTGGTTTCCAACCGACTACGCCGCCGTTCTCAATCACCCGCCCCAGTACATCTGAAACATAGCGGAAGCATCTGGCCAAACGCACGTTGTTCAGCACGGAATCCGCAGGTATTTTCTGATCGGTAATCGGATCAATCCCCTGTTCCAGCTTGTCCATGTACATTTTTGCCCGCCGCATGGTTTCCAGTTCTGTCATCCGGATTCCCCCCTGCATTTTGCTTTTTTGCCCAAATCAAGTTTAGGTTTTTTATTTTCATTTGTCACAAATTAAAATTGTACTTGACAAGGGGTGCTCCGCACGCAAGTATCAGCAAAGAAGGGCACTCCTTGATAAGACGTTATACAGTCATACCCTGAATCGCATTTTCATACAGGAAGGTTTTCAGCTCTTCGCTCACTCCCGTATTATAGTAATCCAGGAGAAATTCATTGAACCGTTCCATGTGCTTATCTGTAATTGTGAGAATACCCGCCCCCGCAGCAATCAGAATTTTATTCACAAGGGTCATACTCGTCCGCTTGTTGCCATCCCAGAAAAACTGTCCCCGTGTTCCCCAAGCAAAGACTTCCAAAGCCTTTTCCGTTGCAGAAATGTCTGCATCTATGATTTGCTCCAATTCACACTTGACTTCTTCGTATTGGGGTACAGGCGGAACATAGTCCGTTCCGGATAACCCCACGCTGCCTGTGCGAAGCTTTCCCCACTCCAACGCTTCATTTCTTGCAATCAATTCATTCAGCTTGCAGAAATTTCCTATATCCACCGGCTCACGGATTGTGACCAGCAGATATTTCCAAACATCACGCATATTGAGAATGGCCTGTATGTCATCCAACTGAACATTCGGAACATTGACCCCGTTTAATATCGTTCTGGTCTGGGGAAAGGTAACAGCCCGGTTTTCCATTCTCATGCCGCAATAAACATTTTCATCCCATTTTTTCTTTGCGAGAAAAAGGCTCTGCTCCGGCGTAAGTTGGAATTTATCAGGGAAGTTCATTTTACCACCTCCTGTACTATCGATAAATCACATTATATCAGATCCTTTTTTGATTCGCTACCCCAATTTTATCTGGTAAAAAAAGTTGACAAATTTCTCATCGAAATCTGTCAACTTATCCTGGAGGTACCGCCCAGATTTGAACTGGGGAATGAAGGTTTTGCAGACCTTTGCCTTACCACTTGGCCACGGCACCAGATATGAAACAAGGAACGCAAGGGCGTTCCTTATTTTTTTGGAGCGGGTGACGAGGCTCGAACTCGCTACCTCCACCTTGGCAAGGTGGCGCTC
>JBJDYK010000130.1:0-7844 GCA_051867275.1 Faecousia sp. | reverse complement strand
TCTGCCGGGTGACAGACAGCCACTATACCAAGACCATCCAGTTCCAGGACATCAATTACCAGCTGTCTCAGAATGAGGACAAGACCGCCATTTTTGAAGCGTGGTGCGATTTCCTCAATTATTTCGACAGCTCCATTCAGTTCCAGCTGTCTTTTCTGAACCTTGCGGCATCGGAGGACAGCTTTGCCAGGAGTATCAACATCCCGCCCCAGGGCGATGATTTTGACAGTATCAGGCAGGAATACACCACCATGCTGCAAAACCAGCTTGCCAAGGGCAACAACGGCCTGGTCAAAACAAAGTATCTGACCTTCGGCATTGACGCGGACAGCCTCCGCACCGCCAAGCCCCGTCTGGAACGCATTGAGACCGATATTCTCAACAACTTTAAGCGCCTGGGCGTGGCTGCCGAGGCACTGAACGGCTGGGAGCGCCTGCACCAGCTGCATAGTATCTTCCATATGGATGAACCGCAGCCGTTCCTGTTCTCCTGGGACTGGCTGGCTCCCTCCGGTCTGTCCACAAAGGATTTCATCGCACCGACTTCTTTTGAGTTCCGCAACGGGAAGAACTTCCGTATGGGCAAGAAATTCGGTGCGGTTTCTTTTGTCCAGATTTTGGCCCCGGAGCTGAATGACCGGATGCTGGCGGATTTTCTGGATATGGAAAGCAGCCTCATCGTCAATCTCCATATTCAGTCGCTGGATCAGGTGAAAGCAATCAAGACGGTCAAACGGAAAATCACCGACCTGGACCGGGCAAAGATCGAGGAACAGAAAAAGGCAGTCCGCGCCGGATATGACATGGACATCATTCCCAGCGATCTCGCCACCTATGGCAATGAAGCAAAGAAACTCTTGCAGGATTTGCAGAGCCGGAACGAGCGTATGTTTCTGGTCACATTCCTGGTGATGAATACGGCGGACACCCAGCGCCAGCTGGACAACAACGTGTTCCAGGCCAGCTCCATTGCCCAGAAGTATAACTGCCAGCTGGCCAGACTCGATTTTCAGCAGGAAGAAGGGCTGATGAGCAGTCTGCCCCTGGGACTGAACCAGATTGAGATTCAGCGCGGGCTTACCACCTCCAGCGTGGCGATCTTTGTACCGTTCACGACCCAGGAACTGTTCCAGACCGGTCAGGAAGCCCTCTACTATGGCATCAACGCCCTTTCCAACAACCTTATCATGGTGGACCGGAAGCTGCTGAAAAACCCCAACGGCCTGATCCTCGGAACCCCCGGCTCCGGCAAGTCCTTCTCCGCAAAACGTGAAATTTCCAATGCGTTCCTGGTAACCCAGGATGACATCATCATCTGCGACCCGGAAGCGGAATATGCCCCGCTGGTGGAGCGCCTGCACGGACAGGTCATCAAAATCTCCCCGACTTCCAGCGACTATATCAACCCCATGGACTTAAACCTGGATTATTCGGACGATGAAAGCCCGCTGTCCCTCAAATCTGACTTCATTTTGTCTCTGTGCGAGCTGATCGTGGGCGGCAAAGAGGGCTTGCAGCCGGTACAGAAAACTATCATCGACCGCTGCGTCCGGCTGGTCTACAACGATTACCTGAACGACCCGCGCCCGGAGAATATGCCGGTCCTGGAGGATTTGTATAACCTGCTCCGCGCCCAGGACGAGAAGGAAGCGCAGTACATTGCAACGGCGCTGGAAATCTACGTCACCGGCTCCCTGAATGTGTTCAATCACCGTACCAACGTCAACATCAACAACCGGATCGTCTGTTATGACATCAAGGAGCTGGGAAAGCAGCTGAAAAAGATCGGTATGCTGGTGGTCCAGGACCAGGTGTGGAACCGCGTCACCATCAACCGCGCCGCCCATAAATCCACCCGATACTACATCGACGAGATGCACCTGCTGCTGAAGGAAGATCAAACCGCAGCCTACACGGTGGAGATTTGGAAGCGGTTCCGCAAATGGGGCGGTATGCCCACTGGTATCACTCAGAACGTCAAGGATTTGCTTTCCTCCCGCGAGGTGGAAAACATCTTTGAGAACTCCGATTTCGTGTATATGCTCAACCAGGCGGGCGGGGACCGGCAGATTCTGGCCAAGCAGCTTAATATCTCTCCCCATCAGCTGTCCTATGTGACCCACTCCGGCGAAGGTGAGGGCCTGCTGTTCTACGGCAGCGTCATTCTGCCTTTTGTCGATCACTTCCCGAAGGACACGGAACTGTATCATTTACTTACAACCAAACCTAATGAATTAAGGAAGGAGAACTAACAATGACAACAGAACAGATTACAAAGGGCATGGGCCTTCTCTTAGCTGCAACCGCTGAATGTGAGGCTATGGCGGAAACGGCCCGCAGAGCTATTCGCTATTGCTATGACCGGGATTTGGAGAATCGGACGCTCTCCCCCAAAGGATACGCCGGTTTCCAGCGGATTCACCACATCTGGACGCAAGATGCGCCGGAGGCTCCGGAGCTGTTTTGCGGAGAGGCGGTTCGGGACCGGGATATGGCGCGGGGAACGCTCATGGCTATCGTCCTGTCCTGCATGGTATTCCCAGCTGAGACCATTCAAATCCCTGTGTATGTGGAGACCCAGGTTCTGCTGGAGGACCTGATGTCCGGTGGCTGGTATGCCTAAACGGGAACCGCGCCTGCAATTTTCTGATGAGGAACGCGCCGATCCTGTGTTGGGTAAAGCCGTCCGCAAGGCGGATAAGGCTGCGGGGAAAGCGGACGCGGCGCAAGCGAAAATTCCGAAAAAGACGGTAAAGGTCAAGGAAAAGGTCACAGACCCTGCCACCGGCAAGAAAACGGTGCGTCTGCGCTTTGAGGAAGTGGATCAGAAAAAGCCGCCCTCCAAGCTGACCCATGCGGTAAAGGATGCACCCGGCAATGTAGTGATTGGTACTGTGCATCGGGAAATCCAAGCTTCAGAAGATGACAATGTGGGCGTGGAAAGCGCCCACAAAACCGAAGAAGCTGCGGAAGGTGCCGGGCGGCTGGTCCGGGAGGGCTACCACTCTCATAAGCTCAAGCCTTACCGTGAAGCAGCAAAGGCGGAGCAGAGGCTGGAAAAAGCAAATGTCAACGCTCTGTATCAGAAGTCCTTGCAGGAAAATCCCCAATTTGCCAGCAATCCTATTTCCCGCTGGCAGCAAAAGCAGGCTATTAAAAAGCAGTATGCCGCTGCCAAACATGCCGGGCAGACTGGAGGAACTGCGGCAAAAGCGGCGGAAAACACCGCTTCGGCTGCAAAAAAGGCCACTGAGGAAGTCAAAAAGGCCGGGGAATTTATCTGGCGTCACAGGAAGGGCTTTGGCATTGCCATTGCCTTTCTCCTGATTCTCGCCATGCTTCTGAGCGGCCTGTCCTCTTGTTCCGTACTGTTCCAGGGGACGGTTTCCTCCTTGACATCCACAACATATCCCTCTCAGGACGCAGATATGCTGGGTGCGGAAGCGGCCTATGCACAGATGGAGGCAGATTTGCAGTACGAGCTGGATCACTATGAGGCTCTGCATCCGGGATACGATGAATACCATTTTGACCTGGATGAGATCACCCACGATCCCTATGTCCTGATCTCCCTGCTGACCGCCTACCACGAGGGAGAATGGACGCTTTCTGAGGTGCAAAGCACGCTTGCCATGCTTTTTGACCGTCAATACATCCTGACCCAAACGGTGGAAGTGGAAATCCGTTACCGTCCCGAACCCTCCATTGACCCGGACACAGGAGAAGTGACCATTGTGGATGTTCCCTATAACTATTACATCTGCTATGTGGAGCTGGAAAACTTTAACCTTTCTCACCTCCCTGTATATGTGCTGAGCGAGGAACAGCTGGAAATGTATGCAGCTTACATCGCCACCTACGGGAATCGGTTGGACCTGTTTCACCAGGGCGAATATCCCGGTGTATCCCAGCGAGGCCCTTATATTGATTACGACATCCCGCCGGAGGCCCTGGAGGATGAGGTGTTTGCCGCCATGATCGCGGAAGCGGAAAAGTACCTGGGCTACCCTTATGTTTGGGGCGGCTCCAGTCCTTCCACCTCTTTTGACTGCTCCGGCTTTGTCAGCTGGGTCATCAATCACAGCGGCTGGAATGTAGGCAGGCTCGGCGCGCAGGGACTGCTTAATATTTGCACACCTGTTTCCAGCGCCAATGCCAGACCGGGCGACCTGATCTTTTTCCAGGGAACCTACGACACCACCGGCGCATCCCATGTGGGCATCTATGTAGGCAATGGAATGATGATCCATTGCGGCGACCCCATCTCTTATACATCTATCAACTCGAGCTATTGGCAGCAGCATTTCCTCGCCTTTGGCCGCCTGCCATGAAAGGAGGACACCACAAAATGAATCCGAAAATCAAAAAAATCAATGCGGAATTGGACAAAAACGCCGCCAAAATTGTCGAGCTTCAGACCCGGCAAAAGGAACTGATCCAGCAGCGCACTGAGCTGGAAAACAACGACATTCTGGAGCTGGTTCACAGCCATGACCTGGACTTCACCCAGCTGGCCGCGCTGATCCGCAGTATGAAAACAGACCCCGCCGCCATGATGCGGGGAGAAATGGAGGAAGAATCCCATGAAAATGCGTAAACATCGTTTTATGGCAATCCTGCTGGTTTGCCTGCTGTGCTTTATGATGCTTCCGGTCACTGCTTTTGCCGGTGCTGAACCGGGAGCGGAGGGACCCATGGCAGAAACCACCGAAGATCCTGTGGAAGAACCGGTTGAGGACCCCAGTGAAGAAACCGTGGAAGAACCGACAGAGGACACCGGGGAGGAACCAGAAGAACCTGTCACAGAGCCAGAATACCATGTGGAAGTCGATGAGCTGGAGGGCTATTACAATGAGCCGGTCGAACTGACCATCCGCATCCAGGATGTGGGCGGCACCGGCTGGGAAAAAGTCGAAATGGCTTTTGAACACGATGATCCTGATGAGCGCACCGATTTGACGGAAACCCTGCTGGAACAGAAAGAGGCCCATCTCACCGTTGTGGATAACTGTACCGTATTTTTCTATATCACTGATCTGACAGGCACAGAGTACATGGAGACATACGCCATCACCTTCTTTGACTATGATCCGCCTGTTGTGGAAGCCGGGGTCCGGGACAAGCTGCTGCGGGTAGAGGCAGTCGATGCCCTTTCCGGCGTGGCAGGTATCTATGTCAACGATCAGCTCTATACCACTTTGAAGGACGGCGTTCTGGACCTGCGGATTGATCGCTGCACCGATGAGCTGCTGTTTTTTATCCGTGCTGTGGACCGGCTGGGCAATCAGTCGCGCAGCGTGGTGCTGTCCAATCCCTTTTATACAGAGCCTGAAGAAGATACCCCGGAGGACCCCAAAAAGGACTGCCCGGAAGATAGCAAAGATCAGGAGCAGCCCGCTGAGACGACGCCTACGCAGCCTGCCGTGACCACCCCTACGCAGCCTGCATCCGCCGCAGGTACTTCTTCCGGCACGGGAACCGCTTCAAAGCCAAGCACTACACAGAGCAGCACAACGGAAACCGTTAAGGAGACGGAACCTGTGACGAAGGAGCCTGGAGAGGGATTTTCCGAAAATGGCAATTCCGTTACAAGGGACTTGCTCTATGACAAATATACGAACAAGCAGTTTATTACCATCACTGACCGGGACGGCAACACGTTCTATCTGGTCATTGATTACGATTCGCCGGTCAATGAAGATGAAGAACAGTATCAGACTTATTTCCTCAATCCGGTGGATACCGCTGATCTCATGGCGTTGATCGGAGAAGAAACGGAGGAAACCGTGGCTGTCTGTTCCTGCACCGAACATTGCCAGCCCGGTGCGGTCAATATGAACTGTGAAATCTGTGCGAAAGACATGACCCAGTGTGTTGGTAAAGAAGCCGTTCAGGAACCGGAACCGGCAGAGGACCCTGTTGAGACGGAGCCGGAGGAACCGGAAGAAACCGGCAGCGGCTTGAACCCTGCGGTGCTGGTCCTCCTGCTTGCCTTGGTTGGCGGCGGCGGTGCTTTCGCCTATTTTAAGCTGGTAAAGAATAAGCCCAAGACCAAGGGCAACGCCGATCTGGACGATTACGATTACGGCGATGATGACGATGATTACGAAGATGCCCCGTTGGAGAGCGAGGCTGATACGGACGAAGAAACTGACGGCGGGGATGAACCCATTTGACCCGGTTTACCAACAGTCCCTATGAAAAAATGATGACACAGAAGCCAAGCGGCGGGGGTATTCGCCGCCGTGTCCCTTCTCTCCCCAAGGACCATCCCTGCTATGGATGTTCCCGTGTGGGACAGACTTGTGTGGGCATCTGTCATCGAGAAATGCTGGCCCTTTTGAATGGAAGGAGGAAATCAAAATGAGCTATCTGCTCGTGGTTGCCGAGAAGCCCTCTGTAGCACAGAGTTTGGCCGCGGTGATCGGCGCAAAAACAAAGAAGAATGGCTATCTGGAAGGGAACGGCTACCGCGTCAGCTGGTGCATCGGCCATCTGGCCGGTCTTGCCGATGCGGAGAGCTACGACCCGAAGTATGCCAAGTGGAACTATGATGATCTGCCCATCCTGCCGGAGAGCTGGCAGTTTGTGGTGGGGAAAGACAAGAAACAGCAGTTTGAGATTCTGCGGAGCCTGATGAACGACTCGGATGTGACGGCAGTAGTCAATGCCTGCGATGCCGGGCGTGAGGGAGAAGCGATTTTCCGAACCGTTTACAACCTGGCTGGCTGCAAAAAGCCTATGAAACGACTGTGGATCTCCTCTATGGAAGATGAGGCAATCCGCGCAGGGTTTCGGGACCTCCGTCCCGGAAGCGAGTATGATGGGCTACATCAGGCAGCGCTCTGCCGGTCACAGGCTGATTGGCTGGTGGGCATCAACGCCACCCGGCTCTTTTCTGTGCTGTATCACCGCACCCTAAACGTGGGGCGCGTCATGTCTCCCACCCTGGCGCTGATCGTCCAGCGGGAAGCGGAAATTGATGCGTTCCGGCCGGAGCCTTTTTATACTGTGACGCTGGACCTTTCCGATTTTACCGCCGCCGGGGAACGTTTGACGGATAAGGCCGAAGCGCAGCGCCAGCAGGAAGCCTGTGCGGACAGCACCGCAGTGGTGCAGAAGGTGGAGCGCAAGGAAAAATCCGAAAAGCCGCCTGCCCTCTATGACCTGACCACCCTCCAGCGGGAAGCCAACCGCCTGTTGGGATACACCGCCCAGCAGACACTGGACTATCTGCAAAACCTGTACGAGAAAAAGCTGTGTACTTATCCCCGCACGGACAGCCGGTATCTGACCTCCGATATGGCGGAGGGCCTGCTGGTGCTGGTTAATGCCACCGCCAAAGCAATGCCCATTGTAAAAGGAATTGCTGTCCGGTGTGATGTGTCCCGCGTGATCGACGATAAGAAGGTCACGGACCACCACGCACTCATCCCCACGCAGAATATCCGAACCACTGATCTGAACCGCCTGCCGGTTGGAGAACGGGCCATTCTGGAGCTGGTAGCCTTGCGGCTGCTCTGTGCCGTGGGCCAGACCTATGAGTACGCCGAAACTACCGTAACGCTGGAATGTGCCGGGCATCCCTTTACTGCCAAAGGCCGCGCAATCCTGAATCCCGGCTGGAAGGAGCTGGACAGCCGCTATAAGGCTTCTCTGAAAAACAAGCCGGAGACGGATCAGGAAATCGAGGCCAAGGCTCTGCCGGTGGTGTCTGAGGGCCAGTCCTTTGAGGTAATCGTCCCCGGTATCAAGGAGGGCAAAACCACGCCGCCCAAGCACTACACCGAGGACAGCCTGCTTGCCGCTATGGAGACTGCCGGTGCCAAAGATATGCCGGAGGA